>JANMKU010000466.1:0-5005 GCA_031372205.1 Gemmatimonadaceae bacterium
CGTGGCCGCGACCTGCGCGCGTCCACTGGCCCGCGCTGTTACGGTCGCCTTGGTTGGATCGGTGCTCGACACCACCACTTGCGCAACGGACGGATCATTCGACGTCCACTCCACCTTCGCGCCGGTGCGCCACGCTGCATCCGTGCGCGAGAGCGTGACACCGACCGTCGTGATATCGCCAATGGTCAACGAGTCCGATCTAGCGCGCCGCACTACGACCGGCACGCGCAGCGAGTCGGTGGCGATACCCGCTTGCGTGATGCGCACGACGATATTCGCCTGTCCCGCACCGCGACCAATGACGACCGCCCGCAGCGATTCCCCTGGCCCGCCACTCGGCGCGCGGGACACCGTGGCCACGGATGAATCGGTGGACGCCCACGACAAACCCACGCCGCTGATGGGCTGCCCATCGGCGGTGACAATGACGGCGAGCGTGGCGATCTCCGCGACCGCCAGCGAGTCCGCCCACGCCCCCTTGGCGAGACGCGCACCCACTGAGCGCGTGGGCGCGAGTTCGTTCGTGCACGCGCCGAGCAACGTTGCAGCGAGCAACGCCGACGTAGCGCGTGACCGTGGTGGGGCGTGCATCACGGCGACGACGTTGGTGGCGCGTAGTAGAACGGAATGCTCGGTGGCCTGCGCATCGATATCCCGTCGCTGTCCGCGCTCAACGACAGCCTGTAGATCCCGGCGGGCACACTTGCCGGCATGCACAGGGTGATACGGATGAGGCTCCGACCGGTGCCACCCCCTCCAATGGATGGACACGGCAGGTCCATGGCCAGTGTGTCAGTCCGATTCTTCACCGAGTCGAAACGCGTCACAACCGCACGACGCGTGACGACAGACTCGTTGACAAACACGCGCACCTGAAATCGCCGGCTCGGCGTCGTTGCGCCCGCGCGCGAGCGGATGCGCACCGGGATGGAAATGGTGTCTCCCTTGTACTGCGCGGATGCAAGCACCAGCACCGCCGGCTCAGGAGCCATGCCGCTCACCGGAATGGGCCACGCGTGGAGGTTGTCCTTCAGAATGCCAACCGGCCATCGCCAGACTCCCCTGCCGGTTGCGTCCGTTTTTCCAACGGCATCCAGCTGATAGAACTGCCCCTGCCGAAAGCGCGCCCCGATGTGTACGTCGAGTCCCGGTGGCGCACTCCACTCCACCACCAGGGTGTCCAGCCGCAGCGACGCAGCCGAATCGACGCCCACGGATTGCGTGAACGCCTCGAGTTTGAGTTCGGGATTGCCAATCGCGCCCGTGAACGTGCCTTCACACCATTTGGTCGCGGTACCGCGCACCCCGTATCCATTCGCTCCACTAGCGCGCACCAGCTGCGGATTGCACCCGGCGGGCAATGGCGGCTGCTGCGCCCGCACATTGGCGCCGGCCACCAACGCCGCTGCACACGCCAGCACAACACTGTGCCGTCTTATCGACTCCATCGTAGTCCACCTCCAAAAAAGACACTGGGAAGCGACGGTGCCTTGGGCGTCAGCCCAAAATTCCAACGCGCGATATTGGCCGAGACACTGACATGCGGAGCGAGAATCAAATCGGCGCGCATACCAGCACCAAAGCCGGCGCTTGATCCGCGCTCGGCCACCCAGAGCGGCGCATAGTACGCCGCACTCGGCGACGGCAACGCCGTCACGCCTGACGGCAGTCGGTAGTACCCACCCGCATCGTAGCGCGATGCGACTTGGCCGAACCCGAGCTCGGCGAAGGGCTTGAGCGACAGCCGCCCGATCCGCTGCGTGAATCCCAATCCACCCATGGCGGCATGGATGGACGTGTTGAACGGCGCGAGCCGCAACGCACCCACATGCCAAGTCACCGGCGAACGACCGCGCTTCGATAGCGTGAGTCGAGCACTGGGCAGCCGAGTGTCCGCGCCGAGCGAGTCGGCCGAAGTCGTGAGTTTGAGCGGCGCGAGCACGTCCACATCGACCATCAGATGGTATCCGTCGCGAGGCAAGCTGGGACGCTTCAATCCGATGGGCACACCGCTGCGACCAAGCAGGTTGACCACGTCGATGATCGGCAGGGCGTACCCATTCGGCCATTTGACGTCGGTCACCAAGCCGATCACTTCACGGTTCTCGTTGAAGAGTGCGCCACCGGAATTCCCAGGCTCGACTTGTTGCGTCTGGAACGTGAGCTTCCCGCCCAGGAAAGTTGACGCGACAGGCCTCACGCCATCGACTTCGAGGAACAGATCGCCCTTTGCCGGAACACGCCAGCAGTTGCTGCCCGGACAGCCGATTGCCGTTACGTCGTCGCCGCGTCGCATGGCCGAGACATCGCCCAGCCGGTCGAGCTCCGGCGGCGCCCACTGATCCGCGTTTCGTTTGTCGCGGGTCACGACGATCACCGCCAAGTCATAGTCTGATCGCGCCAAACGGGTGCTGTCGGCGAGGAATTGCAGCCGGGGAAAAGCTTCCCTGCGCACAGCCGCGGACGGGTTGGCGCTTACGATCATCGCCCTGCCTGTCGGTCGGGAGGCGAACATGGCACTGTCCACCTTCACCACGCGAGAAAGGTGCGGTGTTTTCCCATTGAGAAACCGCACCCAGACGGAATCGGCCACGTTGAGGATGCGCGTGTTGTTAGGGCCGTCCTCCCGTTGCGCCACGACGTGACGAGCCGTGGCGACGTAGATCGCGTCTGGCGTCACCGCGATGATCACCCCGGCGCCGGCATCCGGCGCGTAAACGCCTCCGTTCCATACGGAGCGAATGCCAACAACAAGTTCTCGTGCGCGCTGGTCCTTCGCACTCAAGACGCCTGCGGCCGGCGACGATTGGGCGTTCGCTGCTCGAGCGACCGCGGCGAGAGCGAGCATGACTGTGGCGGTGACCGGTCGCGTCACATCTTTCTCCGGCGCAAATGCACGAGTACCAACGATGCGATCAGCGTCGTGAACGCCATCGCCGCGAGCGCAGACTGGAGCGCATACTTCGTCGTCAGGTGGTGCAGCCACGAGGGCATGAGCTGCACGACCGCACCACCGTTGATACCCACGGCTGCCGCACGCACGTTGCCGCGAAACTCCGCGGTGATCGTGCCGGAATCACCGGGAATTCTGATCGCCGTCAAGAGCACGGTGGTGCTATCGAAGGCCAAGCTGTCCTCTTCGGCCAGCTGCAGCGAGTCGGCGTGATCGGGCCCGTTGATGACCAGCAGACCGCCATCAACGGTGGGCACGCGGTACTTACCCGGCGGCGCGTCGGATTCCTTTACATCCTGGAAATTCAGCGCGCGGACAGACACCTTGCCTTTCCATCGCGTAGGGCGCTCGAAGGCGCCGTCGGGACGCTGCCGTGTTGACGCAGTCGCCAAGGTGAACCCGATATTCAATTGCATGTTCGCCGGCGTGAGTCGCACCTCGTGATCATCGACGGACCGCCATGTCGTCCAATCCTCGTCACCACCCTTGAACTTCACCGCGCCTCGGTATTGCACACGCAGCGGCGTACGCAACGAATCGAGCTGCAGCCGATACCGACCGAGCACGTCCCCGTCCTTGGCGAGCCACACGCGAGTTCCAGCCTTGAGCGGCGCACCGAGATCAATAAACAGCTCGTTTGAATCCGAGGCCGGTTTGGGCAGCGCGAACTCCGCATCGCCGACATCCACTCGCGAGTTCGGCCCCGTGCGTTCAACGCCGGACAGGGAACTCGCGGAGAGCGAGCTGACGCGTACCATCCCTGTACCGGAATCGAGACGCAGCGTTGCCGTATCGAGCAAGGTGAAACGCGCGTCGCGCGCGCTCACCCGCCCGTAGAGACCCATCGCACGCATGGGCAGCCGGGAGAGCGCGAGCACGATCGCCGCCATCAGCACCAGCGCTCCGGTCAACGCAAACAACTCCCAACCGGCGCGCAACTTCAGCAGCTGTTCCGTCGATCGCTGTTTGCGAGTCCTCGGCAGCATCGGCACGTCAAGCGCTGGCCACTTGGCCGACACAGCAGCGGCGGGGCAGGCATAGAGCGTGCCCATCTCCGTGCGATCCTGCTCCATGAGCGCAAAGCGCATCACGCCGACGAGTCGTCCGTCAACAACAAGCGGTGCACCGCTCATGCCTTTCACGCGACCGCCACCGCCGCCGGCCGCTTGCGGACAGTACAGCTGATGCGCTCGCGTCCCTTCAAGCTCGCCCTCGCATAACACCACGTCACCGGAGAGCAACAAGCCATCGCGCTTGTTCGCTTCGGGGAAACCGTAGCTGTCCCATCGGCGCTTGCTCTCCACCAACGACGCCATCGGCATCGGTCTCGCCGATGGCGCGTCGGCGCATTCGATGAGCACCCAGTCCGCGATGCGATCCCATGCCCCGTTGATGATCGTGCCCTGCGTAGTGAACTCGGGAAACTCAAGCGTGATCGCACCGGGAAACGGCTCCGGTGGTTCGGCGCGACGGTTCGCCACCACGTGCAGCGCGCTGAGTACCAAGCGTTCGCCCACCAACGTACCCGTACCGCGGCTGACCGTTTGTGCACCGGCGACAACGGTGATGCGCGCAATGGCCGATCGATCGAATTCCGAGTGCGTCGGCATTTCGGTCGTGGCTGTCGCCGAGAACTCTGACGTCTCCGTGGCGTCCGTCGGTACCGTGTCTTGGCTCACTCAGACACGAGCGGCGTCGGTGAACTTGACCAGATCGGCGGTCACCACGCGGTTGTCGGGGCCGACGTCGAGACGAACATACGTTGGCCGGAACAGCGCATATGCACTGAAATCCCCGTCGATCAGATGCTGCACAAACGCACCGAGTTTCGTCAGCGCTTCGTTCTTTGGCGCCGACAGAAGGTCACGCGGGAACTCCATCACGTCCGCCCATGTGCCGCTGTTGAGATAGAATCCACCCGACGCCAACGGAATGCGCTTGGCCATGTGCGTAATACGAGCCAAACCACAGCATACCATCATTGGTGTGACTGGCTGTCGTAACGCCAGGGCAATCCAGCGCGGCCTAGCAGCGAGACCACACGCACGCCGG
>JANMKU010000474.1:0-19668 GCA_031372205.1 Gemmatimonadaceae bacterium
GGAATCATCACGTTCGCGCGGTCGTTGCCGACCAACGCATACGACGTGAGCAGAATGACGTTGGCAGAGGTTGGGATCGCGTCGAGCGGTGCGCCTTCACCCCACACGAGCACGAGGTCGGTGTCGGCCGGTATGGCGTGACTGATGTTGCTTGGCAGGGAGGGGAACATGGCGCGCGCGGCGAACGCATTGGGATTCTTGTCTGGCTTGATGAGCACGTCGTCCTCGATGCGCTCACCGGGTTGTGCGACCCAGTCTGCCTTCACGAATGACGAGAATGTGGAGCCGAGCGTTGCGTGAAACGCGGCCAGTTCTTCGTTCGATCCCCAGCTCGAGATCAGCGCCACCGGATGCACGGCAGCCGCGATCAGCTCTGCCGCCGCCGCGATGGCCTCGCCCTGAGTCGCCTGCCGTCCGGCAACGACCGATTCGGTGACGCGATCGCGCTCAAAGATGCGCGCCAGATCCCGGGCCTTGTTGCAGACCCACGGTCCATTCACGGCGGGATTGTCGAGCGGCGTGATGCGATCGATTCGGGTGTTGAGTCGCGGATCGAGGGCATTGAGCTTCCACTCGTTCTTGCGATGCCAGATGTTGATGCTGCAACCCCGTTCACAGCCCGGGCAGACGGAGGGCGTCGCCTTGAGGTACCAGACACGCGCGTGGTCGAGCAACTCGCGCGACAGCAATGCGCCAACAGGGCAGATATCGATCACATTGTCCGAGTACGCATCGTCATCGAAGTTTGCGTCGGCCGCGGGACGGATGAGTGAGTGATCACCACGATTCTCCACACCGAGCGCGTGCGATTTGGAAATCTCATCGGTAAACCGCACGCACCGCGAACACATGATGCACCGCTCGTTGTCGAGCATGATGCGCTCGGACAACGGATAGAACTTGGTGGCATGCGTCTTGGGGTCGCGCGACAGCGACGGCATGCCGTTGTACTTAAAGTGATGGTCCTGCAGCGTACACTCGCCGGACTTGTTGCAAATGCCGCAATCGACGGGGTGATTGAGGGTGATGAACTGCATCGTGTCCCGCTGCAATTCCTGCACGCGCGTGGACGCCGTGAGTACGCGCATGCCGCTGGTCACCGGCATGTTGCAGGAGATGTCGAACCATGGGCCGTCGTCCGATTCGACTTCGACCATACAGATACGACAATTGCCCGGCACCGAGAGCTGTGGATGCCAGCAGAACGAGGCGATGTTGACGCCCGCGGCAACGGCGGCCTGCATGACGGTCTGGCCCTTCTCCGCCTGGACCGGGTTCCCGTCGATGAAAAAATCAATGGCCACCGAGCACCTCCACACGACCATCGTACATGGAGCGTTTGTGTTCGATGTAGTAGTCGAACTCGTGGCGGTACTTGTCGAGAATGCCCACCGTGGCGTAGCCCGCAGCGTCACCGAGTCCACAAATGGTCGTGCCATCGTTGGCGCGGGAAATCTGGTACAGTCGGTCCACGTCTTCCGGTCGACCCTCACCGGCCACGACGCGATTGCTGATCTTTTCAAGCCATCCCATGCCCTCGCGGCAGGGTGTGCACTGCCCACACGATTCGTGATGGTAGAAGCGCAGCATGACCTGCAGCAAGCGCACCATGCAGGTGCCGTCCGCGACAATAATCATCCCTTGCGAGCCCAGCTGCGAACCCGCTTCGACCAGTGAGGCGTGGTCGAGCGTGAGTGGCATGACTTCATCGCCGGTCAGCACTTTCGTGGAAATGCCGCCAGGCACCACGCACTTGAGTGGCTTGTCGCCGAGAATGCCACCGCAGTCCTCGAAGAGGAACTTGGCAAACGGGTAACCGTACTCCACCTCGTACACGCCGGGCTTGTTGATATGGCCGGAAATCGAGATGAGTGACGTACCGGGGCTCTTGAGCGTTCCCACAGCGCGAAACGCCTCGGCGCCGTACTTCACGATATACGGCACGTTAGCCAGCGTCTCCACGTTGTTGACCACCGTCGGGCATTTGTACAAGCCCTGCACGGTGAGGCGCGGTGGGCGGTTGCGCGGATACCCCTTCTTGCCTTCGAGCGATGTGAGCATGGCCGACGCTTCGCCGCACACATACGAACCCGCGCCGCGATAGATCACGAGATCGCAGGAGAACTCGGTGCCGAGGATGTGTTCGCCGAACAGGCCGACGGCGTAGGCTTCTTCAAGCGCGTCGGCGAGGCGGCGATACGACAGATCGAACTCGCCACGGATATAGATGAAGCAGTGTCGACACTGGAGCGCGTACGATCCGATCAGCATGGACTCGAGGACGAGATGCGGTGCGTTCTCGAGGAACCAGCGATCCTTGAAGGTGCCCGGTTCGCCTTCATCGGCGTTCATGCACAGGTAGTGCGGCTGTCCGTCATTGAGCTTGATCACGCCCCACTTGCGTCCAGCAGCGAACGCGGCGCCACCGTGGCCGAGTAACCCAGACGCTGAGACTTCCTTCGTCACGTCCTCCGGTCGCATCGCATGCAGCGCCTTGGCGATCGCCTCATACCCACCTCGCGACTTGTATTCAGCCAACGTGTGCGACGTGTCGGTGATGTCGAAATCCATGAAGAGCTTCCGGCCCGTCATGCGACACCTTCTGCCGCCAAGGTCGCGACCAAGGCATCGAGGATGGCAGGATCGAGATTCTCGTGGTACGTGTCGTTCACCATCATCATTGGCGCCGTGCCGCACGACCCGAGGCATTCCACGCGCGTGAGCGTAAACTGCCCATCCGCCGTGGTCTGACCGGAGGTGATGCCGAGCGTGTTCGTGAGCTGGTCGAGGAGTCGTTCGGCGCCGCGCATCGTGCACGAGATATTGTGGCACACCTGCAGATGCCATCGACCGATCGGGGCGCGTCGGAGCATCGTGTAGAACCCGAGCACTTCCTCGATCTGGATACGCGGAACGCCGAGATACTCGACCAGTTCGTCGATGTCACTGTCCGCCACGTATCCCCGATCTTCCTGAATACGGCGCACGCACGGAATGACGAGCGACGATTCGAAGTTGGGGGGATAGCGCTTTTTCATGACTTCGAACTCGGGGATCAGGTGCCTCATCGATCGCACTCCCCGCCGATCATGTTGACGGAGCCGAACGTCGTCACCACATCCGCGAGCTGGTAGCCGTTGAGCATGAGGTGCACGCCGCCCATATGTACGAAACTTGGACTGCGCACATGCACTTTGTGCGGCACGCCACCACCGACGCTGACGATGTAGAACCCCAGTTCGCCGTTTGGTGCTTCATGCGCCGTGTAGATGTCGCCCGGCGGCACCGAGGGGCCTTCCATGACGAGTTTAAAGTGGTTGATCAGGGACTCGATCTCCGTGTACACGAGCGTCTTGGGCGGGAAGATGCAGCGCCGGTCGTCAACGTTGATTGGACCGTCGGGCAACATGTCCATCAGTTGCCGGATCATGTGTACGGATTCGTCCATCTCGCGCATGCGGACAAAATAGCGATCGTAATTGTCGCCCTTGATCCCCACCGGGACCTGAAAATCCAATTCGCCGTAGGCCAGGTACGGTGTGTCCTTGCGCAGATCACGTGGCACGCCGGTGGAGCGCAGTATCGGACCGGTGAACCCCCAGCTCAGTGCGTCTGCGGTACTGATCACGCCAACGTTGCGCATGCGATCGATGAAGATGCGATTGCGGTCGATCAGCCCGTGCACGCGACCGATAAAGTCCTCGTACTCCGTGAGGATCTCGGCGAGGCGGGTCAGCCATCCGGCTGGTAGGTCTTCGGCGAGACCACCAATGCGACTGTACGAGTACGTGACGCGTGCCCCGGTGAGCGCGGCGAGATGCTCGTACATGTAGTCACGAATCATCACCAGATACAGGAACGCCGTCATGGCGCCCAACTCCATGAGGCTGGCGGCCACGCAGGTGAGGTGGTCCGTGAGCCGCGAGTACTCGGACAGGAGCGTGCGCAAATACTTGCAACGCGCCGTGATCTCAATGTCCATCAACTGTTCGACGGCGTCGCAATACGCAAATCCGTTGATCAGCGCCGAACAGTAGTTGAGCCGATCACAGTACGGGATGAGGTTATGCCACGTATGATCTTCGCATTCCTTCTCGAATCCGCGGTGGAGGTAGCCGCAGTGTACGTCGGTGCGCAGGACCCGTTCGCCGTCCAATTCGGCGATGATCTGCACCGTCCCGTGCGTGGCCGGATGCGAGGGCCCGAGATTGACGATGACCGAACCCTCGCGCTCGTGGGAGGTGAGCGCAGAGCGGACTGGATTCGGGATCGTGATTGCGTCGGTCACCGTTTAGAACCGGTACGGTACAAGCGGTTGCTCGAGTTGCTTCGGGTAGTCTTTGCGCAGCGGATGGCCCTCAAATCCTTCGTAGAGCAGAATCGGGCGGAGGTCATCGTTGCCCTCAAACGTGATGCCATACATGTCGTGGCACTCACGCTCCATGTAGCCAGCCGATCCGTACAACGGACGCAACGTGGGCACCGTTGGCGCTGCCTCAGGGACGCACATCCTGATGCGTACGCGAACCTTGTGCACGGTGGAGTAGAAGTGCTGCACCACGTCGAATCGCAATGGGCGATCGGGCCAGTCGACGGCCGTCACATCGAGAAAGATGTCGAAGGCGAACGTGCTCTTGAGCCGCTCGACCGCGGTGATCAGGTGCGATGGCTGGAGCGCGATGACGAACACCCCACGCGATTCCGACACTGCCGCGTCCACGTCCGAAAAGGCGTCGCGCAATTCGCTGAAAATCTGTGCCGACACGATCAGAACTTGTCGTTGAGGATGAGGTGTTTCCCCTGCGCGATGATCTCCTGCAACTTCATGATGCCATCGATGACCATTTCCGGTCGCGGTGGGCACCCCGGGATGTAGATGTCGACCGGGATAATCTTGTCGATGCCGGGTAGCGACGCGTAGTTCTGATAGAAGCCGCCACTGGTCGCACAGACGCCGAAGGCCATGACCCACTTCGGCTCGCACATCTGCTCGTACACTTTGCGCAGAATGGGGGCCTGTTTCTGTGTGACCGTTCCAACGATCATCAGCAGATCGGCCTGGCGCGGTGAGAACCGGGGCAGGGCCGCGCCGAATCGGTCGGTGTCATACGCGGACGCGCTGACCGCCATGAATTCCATGGCGCAGCAGGCAGTGACGAACGGGTAGGGAAACAACGAAAATTTGCGGGCCCAGCCAACGAGTTCGTCTTTCTTGGTGGTGATGAATTCAAATGTGCCGGCAGGTTCGCGCGACACAGACACGACAGGAAGTGGCTTCCCGTACATCGCTACTCCGTGACTGCTTCCAGAAGCCGCGCTTTGTAGACGTAGAGCAGGGTCAGGATGAGCAGTGAGACAAAGAGGAAGAACGTGAAGAGCAGGAATCCCGTCACCGGTTGTGCCCCGAGCGACCAGATGAACAGGAACATGGTCTCGAGGTCAAACAAAATGAACAGAATTGCTACGCCGTAGTATTTGATCGACACTGCTTTGACGTTGACGACATCGTTCTGCGTGACCCCACACTCGAACGGCTCCATCTTGAGTGCATTGTTGACTGGCTTTGGGCCGAGCACGCGGTTGAGTCCCAGGACCAACGCCACAAACGTGACGATCGCCGTCAGATAGAGCAGAAAGATGATGTACGGGTTCATCGCGGCCAATGCGGAGGGGACGGCGTGACTTGCAGAACTGTGTGCGTTGTCCACCACGCACAGCTGACTGACGCTGTTGCGCGTGCACGAGGAACGTGCTGCCGGGCCGAAGCGGAGTCAAGTTGGCATATCACAATGACTTGACGATACGTCGACCGTTCAGCCTAGCCGTCGTCCGCATTTCGTGGTAAGGTATCGCAGCGGCCGACTACGAAGGCCGGTCCGACTGACCGCAACAATCACGCTCGGAGCGTTTCGATGCTGCTTACTCGGGTGCTTGGGGGGCTGGCGGTGCTGGCCACCACCGCGGTCATCACCACGGGCTGTTTCGACGATGTCTATAACTTGTTCGAGCCGTGTCATTCCCGCGACGAGTACCTCCTGAACGGTGCTCAGGGCGGTGGGGAAGTCGACGTGCACCTCGATGGTGACTACACGCTGGCGACTATTGACGGGCGTCCCATCCCTGCGGGTGGGTACCTCATCCCGGGTCGTATTGACGGTAAGAGGTTGTTGGCCGGACGGCTGCACTTGAACAGTACCAATACCGAGTATAGCGGCGACTGCGACAAGCTGGTGCGCTCCTCGGGGAGTGTGCTGGTCTACTATCAAACCACGACGAACGGTGTCGCCAAAGAGGACACTTTTCGGGGCGGTACGTTCAAGCGTGATCACAAGGCGAACACGTCCTCGATAGGCGCGTTCGGATACGAGGCGCCGATTGCCGTGGTGCCGGCGGCGGCCAAGCCCACGTCGATTACCCTCACCGCGACCATCGAGGAATTTGGGATTGGTGTGACGTACGTTCTCAAGTTCACGAGGTAATCGAGGCCATGCGCATGTACTCACGTCGCTCCACGACGGCCCTACTCGCCCTCGCCTTCAGTGCTATCGTCCCGCTCATCGCGCTTCACGCACAGCCGTGCTTGGGGACGCCAACGCACGGCGGCATTGCCTATGAGCGGGGGGCGGCCTCGTACAGCAGTTCGAACGGTGTCACCGCCGCCTACGCCGGGCATCGCGCGAGCGTGGGTGGCGCGTATCGCATACGAGACCGAGGAGCCATCACCTCCAACGAGGGCGATTTTCGATTCGCCGTGCACGTGAACGTGAGTCGCCTGATGTTGTGTCCCAACGTCGGGTTAGGCTACGCCGGCGAGTCGTGGAAACCGGAGCCCGCCGTCACCTTCGATACGAAGCGGCTGATCGGTCGCGCAGGCGTCGGCCTCGGCATAGAGCAGCCCGTGTACAAAGGTTTCACCGTCATCCCGTTTGTGTCGGCGCGCTATGAGTTTCATGTGATGTACATCGATCTCACCGCGCCCACTGGAAGCACCGCCGAGTCGAGCGGTGACACGCTGAGTGTGGTCGACATTGAGTACGGGCTCATGGCCCGTTTCAAGTTCCTGTATGGTGGGATCACCGCGCAGCGCAAGTCGGACTCGCCCGGCCGGCGGCCGTACCAATCGCGGTTGATGCTCGGTGTCACGTGGGGAGGGAGTGGCAAGTCGAACAGTGCCTCGTCATCGCGGCCGCCGCGCCCGTAGTTGCACTACATCACACCGTACGCCAACATGGCGTCGGCCACCTTGACGAAACCGCCGATGTTGGCGCCGCGCACGTAGTTCACGTATCCGTCTTCGTCGGTACCGAACTTCACGCACTGCGCGTGAATGGTGTGCATGATCTCGTGCAGCCGATGGTCCACCTCGTCGCGCGGCCAGCTGAGTCGCATTGAGTTCTGCGCTTGTTCAAGCCCTGACACCGCGACACCTCCAGCGTTCGCCGCTTTCCCTGGGCCGAACAACACCTTCGCGTCCAGGAAGACGTGCGTGGCCTCCAGGGTACTCGGCATGTTGGCCCCTTCCGCCACGGTACGCACGCCGTTCTTGACCAGTGCCAGCGCATCGGAGCGATCGAGTTCGTTCTGAGTCGCGCAGGGAAACGCCATGTCGCACGGCACACGCCACGGTCGCTGACCAGCATGGAAGCTGCTGTTGGGAAACCGTGCTGTGTATTCGGCAATGCGACCGCGACGCACTTCCTTAAGCTCTTTGATCCATGCCAGCTTTTCTGCATCGATACCGTCCGGATCGTGGATGAATCCGTCGGAATCAGACGCCGTCAGGACTCGCGCACCCAGCGTGGTGAGTTTTTCGATCGCGTAGGTGGACACGTTCCCGGAGCCGGAAACCGTGGCGGTCAGTCCGCGCATCCCCACGCCGGTCTGTGCCAGCATGTTCTCGGTGAAGTAGACGGCGCCGTATCCCGTGGCTTCGGGCCGAACGAAACTTCCACCATAGGCCAACGCCTTTCCCGTAAAGACGCCGGTAAACCGGTTTTCGAGCCGCTTGTACTGTCCAAACATGTAGCCGATTTCGCGCGACCCGACGCCGATGTCTCCCGCCGGTACGTCCGTTCGTTCGCCGATGTGTCGATAGAGCTCACACATGAGCGCCTGACAGAACCGCATGACTTCTGCATCGCTCTTTCCCTTCGGATCAAAATCGGAACCGCCCTTACCGCCACCCATTGGCAGGCCCGTGAGGCTGTTCTTAAATGTTTGCTCGAAGCCCAGAAACTTGAGTACGCTCTGTGTGACGGTGGGATGAAAACGCATGCCGCCCTTGTATGGGCCGATGGCGTTGTTGAACTGCACGCGCCACGCGCGATTCATTTGCACGGCGCCACTGTCGTCTACCCAACACACGCGAAAGCTGATCACGCGGTCCGGTTCAGTGATGCGCTCGAGGATGCGCGCATCCACGTACTTCTGGTTCTCGCGGACGAATGGAAAGACGGTTTCGACGACCTCGCGTACGGCCTGGAGAAACTCCGGTTCATTGGGATTGCGTCGTTCTACGTCGAGCATGAATTGCGCCACATCGGTCGCGACAGACTGGCTCATAGAGATCTCGCATGGGGAGTAGGCCTACACTGACGCGAGGGAATTGCGTCGTGCGAGATTGGACCGCAAGCCCATCGGCGGCATTTCTCGCGTAAAGTTCTGCAGACGGGTTCGCCATCTGCTGTCGTGACGGTCCAGCCGAACTATTTGCGAGGTCCCGTTGTCCAATGGGTAAGACGCCTTTGTCACATCCCCCGCGGAAGCTGCGATTGTCACTGCATTCACTCCTTGCGCTGGTTGTGCTCACGCTGACTGTCACTGTTCCGGCACGCGTTGCCGCGCAGGTCGATGTTATTCGGGGGCGCGTGACGAGCGTCGACGGCGCCCCGCTCCCCAATGTGCGCATCACGGCGACATCCATCCCGGGTAACGTCACGCGAACCACGCGGACCGACGCGCGCGGCGGTTTTCAGATCGCGTTCCCGGGTGGTCAGGGCGATTACATGCTGGGGTATGCGCTCGTCGGCTACGGATTTCGGCAATTCGAGATCAAGCGAAGCGCAGACCAGGACGTGCTGGTCGCCGACACCCGATTGCAACCCATGCAGCTGGACACCGTCGTCACGACGGCACCAGTGCAACAGCGCGTCAGTCGGTACAACGCGACGACACCGGACGTGAGCGGAACCGAACGCCTTGTGCAAGCCAACGCCCTTCCACCCGAGCTGCAGGGCAATCTTGCCGCCATCGCCGCCTCACTCCCAGGTGTGACGCTCATTCCTGGTGCAGACGGTGGTGCTGACGGTTTCTCGGTACTCGGACTCGGTGCCGACGCCAATACGACCACGCTCAACGGTTTGAACTTCGGTGCAAACGGCCTGCCGCGCGACGCAGCGGTGTCGTCCTCACTCACCACCTCGCCCTTCGATCCATCTCGTGGTGGATTCAGTGGTGGCAACCTGAATCTGCGGTCCAGCTCCGGCTCCAACTTCAGGAGCCGAGGCATCAGTCTGGTCACGAACACGCCACAGACCCAATGGACAGACCGCGCTGCGCAGGCACTTGGCACCGAGTTTACTAACATCTCGCTCGGCGGGTTGGCATCCGGGCCCATCAAGCTCAACAAAGCCTTCTACAGCGTGTCGTATCAGATTGATCACAACGCGCGAGCCAATCGCACGCTGCTCAACACTGGTGCGCTGGGGCTGCAGACGGCAGGGGTTGCCCCGGATTCGGTCGTGCGATTTCTCAGCATTCTCGACCGTCGTGGCATTCCGCAACTCGGCGGTCCTGGCGGCAAGAACCGATCGACCGACAACGGCCGCATCTTCGGCAGCATCGATCTGCAGCCGCCGAATGCGGTCAACGGCAATTCGTATAGTGTGGCCTTCAATGGCAATTGGGGTCGACAAAGCCCAGTGAGCGGCAGCGCCACGCAGCTGAGCTCGAGCAGCGGTGATCGCATCAATTGGGGCGGCGGTGCGCAGCTGCGCACCAATCGATACGTCGGACTCATTTTGAGTGAGTCGTGGGTGGGCGTGAACGTGTCGCGCAGCTTCGGTGAGCCGTATTTGCATCTGCCATCGGGCCGCGTCCGCGTGAACTCGGTGCTCGACGACGGTGCAAGCGGTGTGCAGACATTGGCATTTGGCGGCAATCAATTCCTGTTTAGCGACGTGCGGTCGGTCGCCAGCACATTGCAGAATACGCTCTCCTGGTTTGACGACGCCAACAAGCATCGCGTCAAGCTCACGACGGAAATGCAGTACACCGGCACCGTGCAGAACCTCGCCAGCAATCTACTCGGCTCGTTCGACTTCAACTCGTTGGCGGATTTCGAGGCTGGTCGTCCGTCGTCGTACACACGACAGCTTACCGCACGGCAACGGCACACCGGCCAGTACGCCGCGTCCCTTGCCCTCGGCGATTCATGGCGGCGCACGCCGAGTCTGCAGTTCCAGTATGGCATTCGCGTCGAGAACACGCGTGTTGCGCAGCGCCCGCAGTTCAACGCCGATGTGCAGCGAGTCTTTGGTCGCCGCAATGATGTGGTGCCCACACCGTTCGTGATCAGTCCGCGGCTCGGCTTTTCGTGGACGCTTGGCACGTCGAACGACATCGCCGCGTTTACCGGCGCATTCAGGGCGCCGCGCGCCGTTGTGCGTGGTGGAATCGGCGTGTTCTCCAGTAGCGGTGCAGCGGGCGCGGTGGGAAGCGCTGTGGACAACACCGGACTTGCCAATGGCGTGCAGCAGTTGGTGTGCAGTGGTTCTGCTGTACCTATTCCCAATTGGAGCACCTACAACGGCAACCCGTCGTCGGTCCCCGATCGGTGTGCGGATGGCGGGGGAGGAACAGTCTTTGCCAACGCGTCGCCGAATGTGATCCTGTTCAGTCCCTCGTTCGTGCCGCAGCGGTCTGTTCGCTCTAACCTGGCCTGGCAAGGACCGATTCTCGATGCGCGCTTTACCCTCAACGCCGAGGGCACCTGGTCGGTGAATCGGAACCAGCAACAGATGGTGGACATCAACTTTCTGGCCAACCGGCAGTTTACGCTGGACGCCGAGGGAGGCCGACCTGTCTACGTGGCCACGACAAGCATCGACCGACTCACCGGTGCGATTGCCTCGCGTGATGCACGAATGGCGACACAGTTCAACCGCGTGAGCGAATTGCGCGCTGATATTTCGTCACACACGGCGCAACTCAGCCTGCGCCTGTCTCCGCTGCAGCGCGCCCCCTCGCGATTCGTCTGGAATGGCTCGTACACGCTGACGCATGTGCGCGCGCAAGTGCCTGGCTTTCAAAGCACCGCCGGCAATCCGCTCGTGACCGAGTGGGCCCTGGCATCGAACGGTGCGCATCAGCTCAGTTACATGCTGAGCTATAACCTGTTCGACTATGTGAGGCTCAGCTGGAACGGACAATTTCGTTCCGGCAATGCGTTCACGCCAAGCGTTGCGGGTGACATCAACGGCGATGGGTATGCCAACGATCGCGCCTTCATCTACGACGCAGCGAAGGTCAACGATGCGGCACTCGCGTCGGGGCTGCAGCAGCTCTACCGCACACTGCCGAGCAGCACGCGTTCCTGTCTCGATCGACAGGTGGCGCAGGTCGCCGAACGCAATAGCTGCCGCGGCCCGTGGAGTTCGGCGGCGTCGCTGACGATGACGCTGGATCGTGCGAAATTCCGCATGCCGCAGCGCGCGTCACTCAATTTCTCGCTCTCCAATCCGTTGGGTGCCGCCGACCTTGCACTCAACGGCTCCGGTCACTTGAAAGGGTGGGGGCAGAGTCCGTCTCCAGACCAATCGTTGTTCTACGTTCGGGGGTTCGACCCCGCGACGAAGCAGTACCGATACGAAGTCAATCAGCGTTTTGGCCAAACGCGTCCGCAATTCATCACGTTGCGCGCCCCCGTCACCATGACGCTGTCCGTGCGCATTGACCTTGGGCCAACGCGGGAACGACAGTCACTGGTGCAACAGTTGAACAACGGGCGCGGCGGCTCCGGATCTCGAACCAGCGAGGGAACCTTCCGTCAAGCCGGCACGCGGAGCCTGCTCAACCCGATGACGTCGATCATTCGCCAGCAGGATTCGCTCCGGCTCACGGGCGTGCAGGCGGACAGCATCGCCTCAATGAATCGTCGCTATACGTATCGGAGCGATTCGCTCTGGACACCAGTGGCGCGCTATCTGGCCAGTCTTCCAGACAAGTATTCGCACGAGTTGGCGTTTGACCGGTACTTGCGCGCGCGCCGTGCGCAGGTGGACTTGCTCACCACGACGGTGAAGGCCCTGTCCGAGTTGCTCACCGCCGAACAGAAGCGCAAACTCCCGGCGCAGATTACGCAGTATCTGGACCCGCGCTATCTCGCGTTGATCCGCGATGGGAACGGCTTATACGTCACGAGCGGTGGTGGTGGTGCTGGTGGACAGTCGTTTGAGATCGCCCGATGACGCGCCAGTCCTCGGCGGGTTTGGGCGTGCGCCGCGCTCCGCGCAGAACGCCGTTCGCTGTCGTTGCCGTTGTAGTGTGCGCGCTCGCGCTGCCGAGTGTGCTGGGTGCACAGGTCGCACCGCCGGCTGCAGACGGTGGGCGGCCCACGCAGGCTGTGGCGGCAACGCCGTTGCCGGGCCCCGCGGTGCGTCGCATCGCTAGTGCACAGGCGGTGAGTGCGGAAGTGCTGGGCGCCATCACCAATGTGCGGCACTTGCCCGACGGACGCATCCTGCTCAACGATGGCGCACGGCGTCGGTTGCTGATGCTCGACAGCACGTTGCAGCAGGTGACCGTGGTCCTTGACTCGTTGACGGAAGTTGAGAACGCGTACGGCACCGGTGCCGGTACGTTGTTGCCGTACGTCGGTGATTCGTCGGTGTTTATCGATCCGGCGACGTTGGCGATGCTGATTCTCGACGGCACCGGGCGCATTGCGCGGGTGCGTGCGGTCCCGCGCGCGCAAGACATCAACTGGATTACCAATCCGTCCTTACAGTATGGCGTGCCAGCGTTTGACGCGAGCGGTCGGTTCGTCTATCGCATCGCCGCGCGCACCGCACCACCGACAGTCGCCCCGCCGCCCGGCATGCCGTATTTCCCGACACCACCCGATTCAGCCTTCCTCGTCGCGGTCCGACTCGATTCGCGAGCGGTGGATACACTTGGCGTTGTGCGCATTCCCAAAGTCGCGTATTCGGCGCGCATGGAACCGGAGGGCTACTACAATATCAATCAGGTGCCCAACCCGTTGCCGCTGTTGGACGACTGGGCGCTGCTCTCCGACGGGACACTCGCTTTTGTCCGCGGCGTGGATTATCGAGTGGAGTATCGTCTGGCTGACGGCACCACGACCTCGTCAGAGAAGCTGCCGTTTCCGTGGATCCGGATGACCGAGGACGATAAGACGCGTTTCACTGATTCGGCGAAGGTTGTGCAAGTGAGCCGGGCGCAGAAGGACTTCGCGACGCAGATGATCGCGTGGTCAAACTTGCTCAACAAGCCGTATCCGGCATCGTTTGTGGTGCCGCCCGACTATGTACCGCCATCGGGACTGCCTGCGGACTGGATTTTGCCAAAGGGTCTGGCGTTTCCGGCCAACTATGTTGCCGCATGCGCACGTGGCGTCACACCGCCGAGCGGGCGCGCACCGGCGGCGGTTGCCACGCCGAAGTGTGCAGAAACGTACTTCAGCGAAATGTATGGCAACGGTTACACACCGCCCGCGCCGATCTATCGTGCGCCGACCCTGGTCAGGCCGCGCGACCTGCCCGACTACAAGCCGCCGTTTGGCGCCAGTGCGACGCGCGCCGATGCAGACGGTCGTCTCTGGATTCGCACCATCCCCATGCGTCCCACGCCGGGAGGGGTAGTGTACGACGTCATCAGCCGCGACGGCGAACTGATCGACCGCATCCAGTTGCCCGGCGGTTTTCAGCTGGTGGGCTTTGGCGCGGGCAAGATCGTGTACCTGAGCAATCGCGACGCCGGCGGACTGCACCTGTCACGCGTGCGACTCAACAAGTAGCAACCCGCGCACCGTACGACAACACGACGGAGCAGCAGCACCGGTGATAGAATTGACGACATGCGAAGTCGTTGGTTCATCGAGCAACGCGTGATGCAAACGTGACGTTGGTGCTGCAGGGCATCGAACACCGCGTGTCGGCGCGGACCCATCTCTACCGGTTCGACCTGGCGTTGCGCCCAGGCGCGATGACGGTGCTGCTCGGTGCGACAGGTGCCGGGAAGACCACCATGCTGCGCGTCATGGCTGGACTCGACGCACCGAGCCATGGGACGGTGTGGGCAGATGGCATCAATGTCACGGGGCGCCCCGTGCGCGAGCGTGACGTGGCCATGGTCTACCAGCAGTTCATCAACTACCCGTCGTTCACGGTGGCCGATAATATCGCGTCACCACTGCGCGTGCAGGCGCGCTCGCATCGCCGCGGGTCCGTGGGCGCTGGAATGAGCGACGCCGACATTCGTGCGCGCGTACGTGAGATCGCGACGCGTTTGCGGATCGAGCCGTACCTCAACCGCTTGCCCGCCACGCTCTCCGGTGGACAGCAGCAGCGGGTGGCGCTGGCGCGTGCGCTTGCCAAACACGCGCCGCTCACGCTGCTCGATGAGCCATTGGTCAATCTGGACTTCAAATTGCGCGAAGCGTTGCGTGTCGAATTGTCGGCGCTCTTTGCCCAGGACGACACGACGGTCGTGTACGCCACCACCGATCCAGCAGAGGCGCTATTGCTGGGCGGGGATACCGCGGTCCTTGATGATGGGGAGTTGCTGCAGCACGGCCCCACCGCCGACGTGTTTCGGCGACCGAACTCGTTGCGGGTTGCGCGCGCGTTCAGCGATCCGCCAATGAATTTGCTGTCGGCGCAGGCGACGGCCACTCACGTAGTGTTGGCGAACGGCGACCAGTGGCGCGTGACGTCGCCGCGCGACTCGTCGCCGCGCGGCATGACAGGTACCGGTGCATGCACGGTGGGGATTCGGGCCGGCGCGCTTCGTCTGCGTGCGCGTGACGGCGACGTCGCACTGCCGGGTGTCGTTGCGCTGGCCGAGATTACCGGATCGGAGACATTCGTGCATGTCACGACTGCGGTTGGTCCGCTCGTGGCGCAGCTGACCGGCGTGCACGTGCTGGCGCTCGGCGCACGCGTCACACTGTTCGCCGATCCGGCGCAGATTTATGTGTTTGATGCGGCCGGTGCGTTGTGCAGTGCACCAGAGTTCGCGGGACGCTGACATGGCGCGCATTGAACTGGCCGTGTCGCACGCCTACGGGGCGAACCCAGTGCGAGACGAGGACTATGCATTGCGTCCCTTGGAGCTGACGTTCGAGCATGGCGGCGCGTACGCATTGCTCGGACCATCTGGCTGTGGCAAGACGACCATGCTCAATCTCATGTCGGGGCTGTTGACGCCGTCGCATGGCGTGGTGCGCTTTGACGGCGTGGACGTCACCGCACAATCACCACAAGCGCGCAACGTTGCACAGGTGTTTCAGTTCCCGGTGGTCTACGACACGATGTCGGTGGCGGACAATCTCGCGTTCCCATTGCGCAATCGCGGGGTGGCAGCGGCGTTGGTCAAACAACGCGTCGGGCAGATCGCTGAACTGCTTGACCTCAGCGACGCGCTCGACCGCCGCGCCTCGAACTTGACGGCGGACGCCAAGCAACGGATTTCACTCGGCCGAGGACTGGTGCGCGAGGATGTGTCGGCGGTGCTGTTCGACGAGCCGCTCACGGTGATCGATCCTCAACTCAAGTGGCAGCTGCGGCGGACGCTCAAGCAGATCCATGCGGAACTCAAGCTGACGCTGATCTACGTCACGCATGATCAGGTGGAGGCGTTGACCTTCGCCGATCAGATCGTGGTGATGATGCACGGCACCGTTGTGCAGATTGGCAGTGCGGCGGAACTGTACGAACGCCCGGCGCACACCTTCGTCGGGTATTTCATTGGCTCACCGGGTATGCAGTTCGTGCCTACCGTGTGCGAGGAGGGCGCGCTGGTGCTGTGTGGCCAACGCATCCCGATCAGCGGCACGGTGCTGGAGCAGCAACGTTGGCCCGAGGGCTCATTCGTTCTGGGTGTGCGCCCCGAGTATCTCGCCCTTGTTCCGGCGTACACACCTGGTGCCGCGCATGGCGTCGTCATCCACCGACACGATGTCGGCACGTATTGGCTGCTCACTGTGCGCGTTGGCACGGGCAGCGTTGCCACGATGTTGTGTGCGCGTGTGGCCGCGGACATCGCACCACCGGTGGCCGACGCGGACGTCTGGCTATTGCTCGTTGGCACACACACGTGCGTGTACGTCAATGACCGGCTGGTGTTGCCGTGCGCACCAGACGCCAACGGCGCCCGCGCATGAAGCCGGTCAATCAGCGCGCCTGGCTGCTGGTCTTGCCGGTGGTCTGCTGCGTGGCATTTTCGGCCATCCTGCCGCTGATGACGGTCGTCAACTACTCGGTGCAGGACATCATCTCCCCAGAGCGCCGTGTCTTTGTAGGCACCGAGTGGTTCGCGGCGGTGCTGCGTGATGCTGATCTCCACGCTGCCTTGTGGCGACAGCTGCTATTCTCGCTGTCGGTGCTTGTCGTCGAAGTCCCGCTGGGCATCCTGCTGTCCTTATGCATGCCTGCCAGCGGATGGCGGTCGTCGTTGGTGCTGGTGCTGGTGGCCATGTCGTTGTTGATCCCGTGGAATGTGGTCGGCACCATTTGGCAAATCTTTGGACGCACCGATATTGGGCTGCTCGGTGCGACGTTGACTCGCCTGGGCGTGGACTACAGCTATGCCGGTCACGCCGGTGATGCGTGGGCGACGGTGCTGCTGATGGACGTCTGGCACTGGACACCACTGGTCGCACTGCTCTGTTTCGCCGGCCTCCGCGCCATTCCGGATGCGTACTATCAGGCCGCGCGGATCGACGGGGCGAGCACGTTTGCTGTGTTTCGGTACATCCAGCTGCCGAAGCTGCGTGACGTGCTCATGATCGCCGTGCTGCTGCGTTTCATGGACAGCTTCATGATCTACACGGAACCCTTCGTGCTCACGGGTGGCGGTCCCGGCAACGCCACCACGTTCCTCAGTCAGTATCTCACGCAGAAGGCGGTCGGGCAGTTCGATCTGGGTCCGGCCGCCGCGTTCTCGCTCATCTACTTTCTGCTCATCCTGATGCTCTGTTTCATCCTCTACCAGTGGATGCAGCGTGTCGGACAGGATCGTGCGGTAGAACAGCATGATGGCTGAGCGGCGTGTTCGCACGCGCGATGTGGCGCTCGTCGCGTATCTGCTGTTCGCGATCATCCCGGTGTACTGGATGATCAACATGTCGCTGCGAACGAATCAGGAGATTGTCTCGGCGTTCAGCGTCTTTCCACGTTCCCTGACGCTGGAGCACTACCGCACGATCTTCTCGGATGCCTCATGGTATTCCGGATACATCAACTCGCTCATCTACGTAGCGATGAACACCGTGCTCTCGTTGCTCGTTGCGCTGCCGGCGGCGTACGCGTTCTCGCGCTACCGGTTTTTGGGCGACAAGCACGTGTTCTTCTGGTTGCTGACCAATCGCATGACTCCGCCGGCCGTCTTCCTGCTGCCGTTCTTTCAACTGTATTCGACCTTGGGCTTGATGGACACGCACATCGCGGTGGCGTTGGCGCATCTCGTCTTCAATGTGCCACTCGCCGTCTGGATTCTTGAGGGATTCATGAGCGGCATTCCACGCGAAATTGACGAGACGGCATATATCGACGGGTACACGTTTCCGCGTTTCTTCGTCACCATCTTCCTTCCGCTCATCAAGGCTGGCGTCGGTGTCGCCGCCTTCTTCTGTTTCATGTTCAGTTGGGTGGAACTGCTCATGGCGCGCACGCTCACGAGTGTGAACGCCAAGCCGATCGTCGCCGTCATGACGCGCACCGTATCCGCATCGGGTATGGACTGGGGCGTACTGGCTGCCGCCGGCGTGCTCACGCTGGTACCGGGTGCGATTGTGATCTGGTTCGTGCGCCACTACATCGCGAAGGGGTTTGCGATGGGTCGCCTGTAGTGCTCCGCTGGATGGCGTGGACTCCACCGGTGGCGGTGTTTTTTGCCAGCATCATCATGCTGTTGATCGGCATGACCGTCTGGGAGGTTCGCGCGCCCACGACGGTGCGGCGGGGCTTCTTGCCCATCGCGACCACCCGAGGGGACCGGTTGTTCATCGGGCTCCTCGCCGTCGCCTTCACGAATCTCGCGTACATCGCTGTACGCGGCCGTCTCGCCGTGTGGCTCAATCTGTCGCACGAGCCGTCCATGTGGTTCGGGTTCGCGGTCTCGCTGCTGGTACTCGCGTTCATCGCCCGAAGGGGCTAACTCATCCGATGCCCATTCTTCAACGTCAGCGAGGTCGTGTGCGCGTTTCACCCCGTGTGGTCATGGTATGCATTGCGTCGCTGCTCGCCGCGTGCAGTGCGGAGCCCAAGGTTGACCGTGTCGCTGCGGCGACGAAGTGGATCGACACCGAGTTCCAGCCCTCGTCGCGTTCAAAGGCGGAGCAGAACGCTGAGCTGGCGTGGTTCCGCGAAGCCGCAGCCAAGCTCAAGGCGAAAGGTGTCACCAAGATCGCCGTCGTCTCGGAAACCATCACCACGCATGAATACGAGAGCAAGACACTGGCCAAGGCGTTCGAGGAGATCACCGGTATCAAGGTGTCTCACGATCTGCTGCAGGAAGGGGACGTCGTTGAGAAACTGCAAACGTCCATGCAATCCGGGCAGTCGATTTACGACGGATGGATTTCCGACTCCGACCTGATCGGCACACACTATCGATACGGCAAGATATTGCCACTCACCGACTACATCGCGGGCGCCGGAGCCGAGTGGACGAATCCGGGGCTCGATCTGCAGGACTTCATCGGCACGAGCTTTACGACGGCGCCAGACGGCAAGATGTACCAGCTGCCAGACCAGCAGTTCGCCAATCTCTACTGGTTCCGCGCCGATCTGTTCGCCCGCCCCGACCTGCGCGCTGCGTTCAAAGCGAAATACGGCTATCCCCTCGATGTGCCACTCAATTGGAGTGCGTACGAGGATATCGCGGCGTTCTTCACCAACGACGTGAAGGTCATCGATGGCAAGCCGATCTACGGTCACATGGACTACGGCAAAAAAGATCCTTCGCTCGGATGGCGCTTCACCGATGCATGGCTATCGATGGCCGGCGCGGCCGACATCGGAACGCCCAATGGACTTCCAGTCGACGAGTGGGGCATTCGCGTGGCGGCGGACAAGTGCACGCCGGTTGGCGCTTCTGTGTCGCGCGGTGGGGCGACGAATTCGCCAGCGGCCGTGTTCGCGCTCACCAAGTACGTCGATTGGCTCAAAGCCTATGCGCCGAAGGAAGCTGCGGGCATGACCTTCGGTGAGGCGGGTCCGGTGCCGGCGCAAGGACAAATCGCCCAGCAGATCTTCTGGTACACCGCGTTCACCGCCGACATGACCAAGCCGGGGCTCCCCGTCGTCAACGCAGACGGGTCACCGAAATGGCGCATGGCGCCCGGTCCCAACGGACCGTATTGGAAGCCGGGGATGCAAAACGGCTATCAGGATGTGGGATCATGGACGTTCTTCAAGGATCACGATC
>JANMKU010000485.1:0-10951 GCA_031372205.1 Gemmatimonadaceae bacterium
A
Organism: Gemmatimonadaceae bacterium; assembly: GCA_031372205.1. Lineage (GTDB taxonomy): Bacteria > Gemmatimonadota > Gemmatimonadetes > Gemmatimonadales > Gemmatimonadaceae > Gemmatimonas. The sequence goes on from JANMKU010000485.1 coordinate 2, forward strand.
GTGTGCCACGCACGGAAACCGTGCGCGACGGTGACGTTGATGTGCCATCGTCCATGGGACTCGGCACCGCGATCAACTTCCAGCCGACCGGCAACGGCAAGGCCGCGATTACCGGCGACTTTGTCATGATTGCCAGTGAAGTGAACGCGGTCATTCGCGCTCTGCGCGATGGCGGAATCGAAACGACATCGCTCCACAATCATATGCTGACCGAAACGCCACGCCTGTTCTTCATGCACTTCTGGGCGAACGACGATGCGGTGCAACTCGCGCGGACCCTGCGCGCCGCACTCGACAAAACCAACTCAAAACGCCCATAACGCGATCTTTCTGCCGTCGTCGCTACGCTGACTTGCCGCGCTTCATGCCAGCGCGTGCTTTGCCCGCGGTCGACAGTGCCGAATGTGGAGCGCGCGTTAACGACTTGATACACTCCGCGCGCCGGAAACGCAGCGCCGACCAGTCCTCATCAATCGCCACCATCCGCACGGGTTCAAACCCGAGCGCGCCGAGTGCAGCCCATCCGTTGTCGCGGTTGAATTCGCATCGGAACTTCTTCGACGACTGCTTGGGGTAGGCCATCCACAGCGTCACATCGCCTTCGGAATGCGACACCATCGCTTTCGCCGCGGTATCGACCTGTGCCTGTGTCATAGTAAACGCGATCCCGAACTGCATGCTTAACCCGCGTACTGCCCGCCGATGAATGCGGACACAGCCAAGACCGGCAAGCAGCGGTTCGAACGAGTCCGGCGCATCCAGCACCAGGATCTCGCTGGCGCCCCCGAGATTCAACTTGTCGAATACCGTCGGCACGGACGTCCTCCGCGAAATAGTTGAGATGATTCGCTGGTAGCACACGCGGGTGAAGGTGTTCAACTTGCACGTGGCGTACGCAACACGCAAAATCCACCATGCGGAGAGAGGGATGATCAATACCGAACGTCAGCATTCCTCGCTCACGTCGCGTCAGTTCCATACGCTGGAATCGCTGGCGCACTGCATCCTGCGCGGTGCGCCGCCGTCTACAGAAACCACAGCAGCGCTTGTCGCACGATGTGACGCGCGCACATTCGCGCTCCCCGATCACCGCCGCGCCGCGTTCCGCACGGCACTCGACGCACTCGGCAGTCGCGTCGCGGTGTTCGTTGCCATCGGGCGTGCGACGCCGTTCGCCGCGCTCACAGACGCCGAACAAACGCGCTGTTTTGCCGCGTGGGCTGAATCCCGAATTCCGCAACTGCGTTCGGCGCATCAGGCGGTCCGTCGTCTCGTACTCGTAGTGCACTACTCACTCCCGGACGTTGCCGCCGCGACGGGGTACGCGGGTCCACTGCATCTGCGTGCACCGATCGTAGCGTGGGAAGGGCCGCTCGCCGGCGAGACCGTTGATAGCGAGCCGGTTGCCCGTGGAGCGCGCAACCTGCCCGGGGTCATCTCGCCAACACCACTGCCGCGCGGCGTGGTCACCGAGCTCACCACCGATGTACAGCGGCGCGCCGATGTTGTGGTGATTGGCAGCGGCGCTGGCGGTGCGCTAACCGCGGCGCGCTTGGCCGACGCGGGATATGACGTCGTCATCCTGGAAGAAGGCGGCTACCATACGCGCGCTGACTTTGACGAAAACGAAGCGGCGTTGACCGAGCGACTGTACGCCGACGGAGCACTGCGCACGACCGACGATCTCTCTGTGGCGTTGGTGCAAGGACGGACGGTTGGCGGGTCAACGACGGTGAACTGGATGATCATGTTGCGCACGCCGCCGTACGTGCTCGAGCAATGGGCGCGCGACCACGGTGTGTATGGCATGCTGCCGAGTGATATGGCGCCGGTGTTCGAGCGCATTGAGCGGGAACAGCATGCGCGCGTGGTGCCGAACGACGCACATTCGCCGAACAACCGCATCATTCTCGATGGTGCAGCGTCACTCGGCTGGCGCGCGTCGTCGGCCGCGATCAACGCGACCGGGTGCATCCGCTGCGGCTACTGTGGCGTGGGGTGTCGGCACGACGCGAAGCAATCCGCGTTGGTCACCTACATTCCGCGCGCCCTGGCCGCGGGTGCCACATTGCACGCCAACGCACAGGTCACCCGCATTGATGTGCGAGAGCGCGACCGCGGCACCGGTACGCCGCCGTTCAAGCGCGTGCAGGCGATCGTGCGCGATGCGAATGGTGTGACGCACACGTTGGTCATCGAGGCCCCAGTGGTGGTGGTTGCTGGTGGCGCGATTGGCACGCCCCTTTTGCTGCAGCGTTCGGGCCTCGGCGGCGGTGGTGTGGGCCACTGGTTGCGACTGCACCCGACGACGGCCGTGTTCGGACGCTATGACCGCGCGATTGGCACGAGCACCGGTATTCCGCTCACCTCCATGTGCGACGAGTTCATTCGCTGGAACGGGACGGACTACGGATTCTGGATCGAGTGTCCGCCCATGCTGCCTTCGTTCACCGCAGCGGCGCTCCCGGGGTTTGGCGCGTCGCATGCCGAGTCCATCCGCGACTTCACGCGCATGGGTGTGCTGGTGGCCCTGACCCGTGACGGTGCAAACACCGCGCAGTCCAACGGGCGGGTGTCAGTGGACCGTCGGGGCCGCTCACACATTTCGTATGCGCTTGGCGCCGCGGACCAGTTGCGGGTGCGCGCCTCCATCATCGCCTCCGCACGCCTATTGCTGGCGGCCGGTGCGACGGAGGTGGGCACCCTGCACACCACGCCTGTCCGCATTCGGCGCGAGGCCGATTTGTCGCTGCTGGACAGCACATCGCTGGCACCGAATCGCCTTGGCCTCTTCTCCGCGCACGTCAACGGGACGTGCCGCATGGGGACCGATCCACGGACCAGCGGCGCGACACCGGATGGCGAGCGCCATGGGGTACGGGGACTGTACATTTCCGACGGATCGCTGCTGCCAACAGCGCTGGGGGTGAATCCTCAGGAGACGATCATGGCTGTTGCGTCCGTCCTCGCTGATCGCATGGTATCGCGACACCGTGGCGTGACGCAGGGATAGGCTACCGGGAGATGCATGAGCGGTAAGAGTGACAAGAAGCGACGTCGCGCCCTTGATGCGTACGGTCGGTTGCAGCGCGCTGCTGCGCTATCGGCGGCGCGTGTCGACGATGCCGTGCACACCTTCGGACTGTCCGCCTCCCAATTCGGCGTGCTCGACACACTGGATGCGCGCGGATCGGTGCACCAACAGGAACTTGCCGAAGCACTCGGTCGCAGCAAGGCTCAGATGACAGCGATCATCGATGCGCTCGGCACACGCGGGTTGGTGCGTCGCGAGCGTCATGCGACGGATCGCCGATTTACCACGATCCATCTGACGACGGCCGGGCAGGCACTCCTCGTGGAGGCGTCACCGGCACGCACCGCAGCGATTGTCTCCCTGATGTCGGAACTGAGCGGCGAGCAACGCGCGCGTTTGGCGCGACTCTGCCGACGTCTCCTGCGCGTACTCGACCCGCAACACGATGACGGCGATGCGGCGGACGCGGATGACGCGGAATCTGATGCGATCGAATCGTTCGCTACCACGGTGACGCCATTTACCGAGAGTCCGATGGTCACGTCCACTTTGCAGGTTTCCTAAGTCTCCCCCAACGCACCTGATCATGGCCGGCCGACACTTTCTCCAGATCCCGGGACCGACGCCGGTACCGGACCGCCTGTTGCGCGCGATGCATCGCCAGCAGGAGGATCATCGCTCGTCTGCGTTTCCAGCCCTGACGCGATCCGTCTTGTCGCGTCTGCCGCTGATCATCAATCAGAGTAACGGGCAGTGTTTCGTCTTCCCCGCGTCAGGGTCGGCGATGTGGGAAGCGTCGTTGGTGAACACGCTCAACCCGGGTGCGCGCCTGCTGGCGGTGCGATTCGGCCAGTTCTCGCATCTGTACATTCAGACCGCCCGCGCCCTCGGCTACACGGTCGATGTGATTGAAGTGCCGTGGGGCGATGCGGCGCCAACCGATCGCATCGAAGCGGCGTTGGCTGCCGACACCGAGCATGAGTACCAGGGTCTGTTGATCGTGCACAACGAAACTGCAACGGGCGTGACGAACGACATGGGCGCAATTCGCGCCGCGATGGATCGCGCGAGGCATCCGGCGTTGCTGTATGTCGACGGCGTCAGTTCCATTGCGAGTCTCGACTTTCAGTTCGACCGATGGAAAGTCGATGTGGCCTTGACCGGTTCGCAGAAAGGATTCATGCTCCCGGGCGGCCTCGGCATTGTCGCGTTGAGCGAGAAGGCTATGGCGCGCATCGACGAAGCGCGATCACCGCGTGCCTACTTCGATTTGCGCCCCATGCGCGAGCAGAATGCGCGCGGCTATTTCCCGTCCACACCGGCGATCTCCCTGTTGTTTGGGCTCGACGAGTCGCTGACGATGTTGCTCGAGGAAGGGATGGTGAACGTCGCCGCGCGACACCGTCGGCTGGCCAATGGCGTGCGCGCGGCGGTCGCGGTGTGGGGACTTCGTCAATGCGCACGACAGCCGGAGATCGCTTCCGACACCGTCACTGCTGTCATGGTTCCGGAAGGGGTCGACTCGGCGCGCATTCTCGATATTGCGTTCCGTCGGTACGACATCTCACTCGGTGCCGGACTCGCCGAACTCGCGGGCAAGGCATTTCGCATCGGACACCTTGGCGACATGAATGCGCTCACACTGGCCGGCGCACTGTCCGGTGTGGAGATGGCCCTGCTCGATGCCGAGGTGCCGATCCGGCTTGGCGCAGGTGTTGGCGCAGCGCTCGCACAATGGCGCATCAGCGCGTGAGTCCCGGCGTGGAACAACCGATTGTCGTGGTTACGCGCAAACTCCCGGCATCCATTGAAGCGGAGGTGAGCGCCCGCTATGGCGCGCAACTCAATCGCACTGATGTGGCGTTGTCCGCCGATCAACTCACCGCCGTCATGCGCCAAGCGGACATCGTGTTGTGCACACTGACGGACAAGATTCGCGCCGAGCAGTTGAGTGGCGGCGGCATGCGCACGAAGTTGCTCGCAAACTTCGGTGCTGGCGTGAATCACATTGATCTCGACGCGGCACGTCGCGCGGGCATCACGGTCACGAATACCCCTGATGTGCTCACCGACGACACGGCCGATCTGACGCTGGCCTTGATCCTCATGAGTATGCGCCGACTCGGCGAGGGCGAACGGCATGTGCGCACGGGTGCATGGTCGGGATGGCGCCCCACGCACATGGTGGGACGCAGCGCGCGCGGGAAGACGCTCGGCATCATTGGGTATGGGCGAATCGGCCGCGCCGTGGCGCGCCGAGCCGAATCCGCGCTCGGCATGCGCGTGCTGTGGTACGCACCGCGCGAGCCGCGCATTGAGGACGCGGCGTTGGCTGGCCCGGCGAGCGCGACACGGGCGGGGTCCGTGGAAGAGCTGCTTCGTCAATCTGATGTGGTGTCACTGCATTGCCCGGCGACACCGGACACGAAGCATTTGATGAACGCTGAGCGGCTGCGCATGATGCAGGCCGGCGCGTTTCTCATCAACACGGCGCGCGGCGATATTGTTGATGAATGGGCGCTCGCTGCCGCGTTGCGCGACCACACGATTGCTGGTGCCGGGCTTGATGTATATGAGTTTGAGCCGTCGGTTGTTGCGGATTTGAAAGAGATGGAGAACGTGGTGCTCTTGCCGCACCTGGGAAGCGCGACCATTGAAACACGTACCGCCATGGGCGCGCGCGCGCTTGCCAACATCGCGGCCTTCGTCGCGGGGCGCGTGCCACCTGACGCGGTTGTGCGGCCATAGGCGACGTGGCGGTGCATGCGATGATGATTCATGCGGGTTTGCCAGACAGCGGGTTTGACGAACCCATCGTGCCGCAATACGTCGGGTCCCTCGAGCACTATCCACAGGTGCGTTCGCGGTTCTTGTCGCACGTGCACGACCTCGTGGTGTGTCTGCCGCCGGGTTATCACGACGAGCCGAATCGTTCCTATCCCGTGCTCTACCTGCACGACGGTCAAAACGTGTTCGACGATCTGCCGATGTCACCCTTTGGCGTGCAGTGGGGCGTGGACACGACGGCGCGGGCGTTGATGCATGCCCATGTGATCGAGCCCCTGATCCTGGTCGCGATTGGCAATGCGGGACGTGATCGCATCGACGAATACACGCCCACGCGCGACTCGGCGCACGATGCCGGTGGTCAGGCCGATCAGTACGGACAGATGCTCGTATACGAAATCAAGCCATTCATCGATCACACGTATCGCACGCGACGCAGTGCACGGGACACGGGGTTGGCCGGCAGTTCGCTGGGTGGGCTGCTCACGCTGCACCTCGGCCTGACGCATTCCATGGTCTTCGGCAAGTTGGCGCTGTTGTCGCCGTCGGTGTGGTGGGATGATCGCTGGATTGTTCGTCAGCTGAGCGCGGATAGCAGTCGTCGTCCGTCACTCAAGATCTGGCTGGATGTTGGCACGGGCGAGAAACGTATGCTCAAGGGCGCCCAACTGTTGCAGAAGATGCTGCTGCGCAAAGGGTGGACGCGCAACGTGGATTTGCACTACATGGAGGCCCAGGGCGCGCTGCACGACGAGCGCGCGTGGGGTGAGCGGACTGGCTTGTTTCTCCGTTTCCTTTTTCCGGCAGGCTGATCGTGGACACCTTCCGTGGATTTTCTCCAAAGGCCATGACGTTTCTGCGTGGTCTCACACGCAACAATCGCAAGGAATGGTTTGAGGAGCACCGCAGTGACTACGAGCAGCAGCTCAAGGCACCGTTGGCCGCGCTCATCGAAGAAGTGGATGTGCACTTGGCGCGACTCGCACCGGAGATTGTGGGCTCACCCAAAAAGTCCTCGTTTCGCATTCATCGTGACGTGCGGTTCTCGAAGGACAAGTCTCCATATAAAACACACATCGCCTGCTGGTTTTTTCATCGCGACGCGGGCCACGGCGTGGGGGGCGAGGCGGCGCATGGTGGCGCGGGGTTCTACTTCCATATGGCACCGACCGGTTCGTTCTGCGGTGGCGGTATCTGGATGCCACCGCGTCCGGGACTCGCAAAAATCCGTGAATCGCTGGTCGATGACTATCAGGGCTTCGAGGACATCGTGCTCAGCCGCGGCTTCAAAAAGCGATTCGGCGTGATGTCCGAAGAATCGATGCTGACGCGTACACCGCGCGGCTTCGATCCGGAGCACAAGGCAGCGGCGTGGCTGCGTTATCAGTCGTTCACTGCAGGCTGTGCGCTGAGTAACGAAGACGTGCAGAACCCGAAACTGCCAACGCTGCTGGCGAAACACTACGAGGTGATGCTCCCGATGGTGCGCTGGTTGAATACGGCGCTTGGCCTCACGCCGAGCACGATGCGGTAAGATGCTGGTACCATGCGATCCACCCTGGCGTTGCAACCACAGCGCATGAACGCCAATCTCGAACGACTGGTCGCGATCGCGCGCAAGGACACCCGTCGCATTGTCGGCTTGATGAGCGGCACGTCGCTGGATGGTCTGGACATTGCGTTGTGCGCCATCCGCGGGCATGGCGGGGATACGACGGTGCAGATCGAGCAATTCGTGACGGTGCCGTACACGGATGATATCAAGCATGAGATCCGATCCGTCTTCGCGCAGCGCCAGGTGGACTTTCAGCATCTCTGTCTGCTCAACGCGTACATCGGACTTATGCACGGCGAGATGGTGAAAGACGCACTCTTAGCGTGGGGCCTTCGCGCAGCGGACGTGGATATTGTCGCAAGCCATGGACAAACGGTGATGCATGCGCCGCGCAGCTTGCATGGCAACCCGAAGTTTCCAAACGCGACGTTGCAGATCGGCGATGGTGATCATGTGGCGGTGACGAGCGGCATCATCACGCTGAGCGATTTTCGTCAAAAGCATATTGCGGCCGGCGGCGAAGGTGCGCCGCTCGCCGTTTACGGAGACTTTTTCATTTTCTCGAAGCGCGACGAACACCGGCTCATGCTCAACATGGGCGGCATCGCGAACTTCACGTATTTGCCGGGCACGCTCAACGCGGCCGAGGTGTTCACGACCGATACGGGGCCCGGCAACACCCTGCTCGACGCGTGGGCGCGCGAAGCCTTTGGCGTACCATACGATGCAGATGGTCGGATTGCGCGATCAGGGCACGTCGATGCCGCATTGTTGTCGGCCTTGAACGATCACCCATTTTTCGCGGCGCCGTTTCCGAAGACGACGGGCCCGGAATTGTTCAATCTGGAATACGTTGCCGCCGCCGCAACGCGCGCTGGCCATTCGTTGATGCATCCATCGCCCAACGATGTGATGGCGACGCTGACGCAATTCAGTGCGGACACGATCGCCGACGCCGTCGCGCGCGCGTGCAATCCGCATGAGCGTTACGCGGTGTTCATGAGCGGCGGCGGTGCGCACAATCCGGCCCTCGTGTCGGCGATCACGACACTGCTTCCACGCTGCACGATGCGCAGGACCGACGATCTCGGTATTGCCGGTGATGCGAAGGAGGCCTTGTTGTTTGCGGTGTTGGCCAATGAAGCGCTCGTTGGGGACGTCACGAGCTTTGGCGATCGGCAGGGTGTGCCCACGGTCTCGATGGGCAAGGTGTCGTTCCCGCAGTAGACGGCGCGCATTGGCACCGTCTACTGCGAGGCACGCGTTACGCGGTTTTGCGGCCGCTGAACATGCGATACGCCCACAACAACAGCATCGCACCAACGACACTGGCAATAAACCCGGCCGTCGCGCCTGCCTGATACCACCCTATCGTCTGTCCGAGCCACGTGCCGACGAACGCGCCGGCGATGCCGAGCACGGTGGTGATGATCAAGCCACCCGGATCCTTACCCGGCATGAGAAACTTGGCAACTGCACCGGCAATGAGGCCGATGATCGCTGTGTAGAGATAATTCATATTCCCACCTCGGCGTTATGTCGCGACGCGCCCACCCGGCGCGCTGGGAGTGAGACGGCGTCCGAACAGCAGGCGCCCCGCACGGCGAAAGACGAACAGCAGCAGTAACACCAACACCAGCAACGCCGCGATCGGCACGAACAGTGCCAAGAGCGACAATCCAACCGCACCCAACAGTTCTCCGGCGCCGATCACTGGATTCGCCAACCCTCCCGTGAGTAACCCGGACTTGAGACGCGCCAACACCGACGCGCCCTGCGTCAGTCCGGCGAGTCCACCACCGCCGATGATGACGATGCCCCACTTGAGAAACGGCGGCAGGTCGACGAGCGTCGATGCGGACGCGACCATACCGGCGACGACCGCGGCCGGTGTCGCGACGACATCGAGGGCGTGATCGAGCCAGGGCACGCCATACGCGATGACCTCAAGCACCGTGGCCGTGCCAAGCGCAATCATCGCCGCCGGACTGGCCAGCCACGACCAACTCGGCGCCAGCGCCACGTGTCCCGTGGCGGCGGTCACGCTGAGCGCCAGCAGTGGCACGAAGACCCGCATGCCGCTGGCGGCGGCCAGTCCGAGGCCGAGCGCGATGGCGAGGAAGGCTTGCATGCTACAAGGCTGCGCCCGGGAACAACGGCTGTCAAACCACCGCCGGGCGTTCGCACCGGCGGCGTGCCTATTCCATGCGTTCAGCGGTGCATCTGTGGCGCAGGTCTGCTCGCGAGGTACGCCTTCCGTTCGGCGGTGTACGCGTACCAGGGTGTCGCCGGCGCGCCTTCCATGAATCGCACCGCGGCGATGAACACATCCATCACACACGGATCGTGTCGTTGGCCAGTGCGTGTACACAAGGCGTCGTACATCGCGTAGGGATCACGACCGATGAGGTCTTGCGGAGTGCCGATGCCGAGCACGCGAAAATCGCCGGCGGTTGCTGGGCCTACGTTGGGAATGTGCTGGAACTGCGTGATTGCACGACGGACTGCGGTCGATGTGGCTTTCATATTCCCGAAATTGCGCGTGCGCAAAGAATTGGCAACCGCCGGCACGAATTGGTGACGCGGTGATCGGCACTCGTCGCGAGTGTTCCGCATGGATACATCTTGCCGAACGGAACGCGCCGAGGGTAGCGTATGGGTATGGCAGCGATACAGGAGTGGACGAGCGCGATGGCGCAGGCGTTGCCGTACGACGGCAAGCGTTACGAAGTGCTGGACGGGGAGCTTGTGATAAGCGCGTCGCCGTCGTGGAACCATCAGCGCGTGGCGATGGCGCTTTACAAGCGATTGGACGCGTACGTGTGCGCGCACCGTATGGGTGAGGTGTTCATGGCGCCTGCGGATATCGTATTTTCTGAAAGGCGTCTGGTGGTCCCGGATCTCTTTGTTATTCCGCGCATCAAAGGCGAGCCACGACCTCAGCGCTGGGTGCGTGGGCTTCCACTGTGGCTTGTCACCGAAGTGTTGTCGCCGTCAACGGCACGCAATGATCGACTGAAGAAGCGCATCATTTATCAGGATGAGCAGGTCGCGGAATATTGGATTGTCGACGCCGAAGCGCGCGTTGTGGAGCGATGGTGTACGGCGGACGATCGGCCGGAGATTGTGAGCACGCTGCTTGTGTGGCAACCGCTGGGACATATCGAAGCGCTGGCGATCGATCTCGTCGAAATGTTCAGCAAGGCGCTCGACTGACCGCCACACGTCGCTCGCCGCGCATCGCTCATGCCGACGCGCCGTCTTAAGTGTCCGCGAAAACGTTCGTCTCCAGAAACGCGTTGCGGAATTTCCCGCGTTGGTCGAATCGACGGGCCATCGCCGCAAAATCAGGGAGGCGTTCGTACACGTCGACCAACTGCGCTGCAGTGTGCGTGAACAGCTTGCCCCAGTGCGGGCGGGCGCTGAACGGCGCGAGTTCGCGCTCCAGTACCGGTAGCAGATGACGAACGGCTGGCCAATCCGGCTTCCACGTGAAGTGCAGGGCGACGGTTGCGCGGCCGTACGCGGGGCTCAGCCAGAGATCGTCGGCGGCAATGGTGCGGATCTCTGAGAT
>JANMKU010000489.1:0-3524 GCA_031372205.1 Gemmatimonadaceae bacterium
CATCGTGACCGCGACACGGGTCCGCATGCGCGTGTCAGCCGACACGGCGCGGCACCGTTACGATTCGCGGCCACCGCGTTTCCACCCACTCGTACACGATGGGAAGCACAATCAACGTGAGGAACGTCGACGTGATCAGCCCACCGATGACGACGGTGGCAAGGGGGCGCTGGACTTCCGACCCGGCGCTCGTCGAGGTCGCCATCGGGATAAATCCGAAGGCGGCGACCAGCGCTGTCATCAGCACGGGACGGAGCCGAGTCGACGAACCTTCACGCACGGCGTCCTGCAGGCCTTTCCCTTCGTCGCGCAGCTGATTCACATAGCTCAGCAACACCACGCCGTTGAGCACGGCGACGCCGAATAAGGCGATAAACCCGACCGACGCGCTCAAGTTGAGATTGAGCCCGCGCAACCAGAGCGCCGCGATACCTCCCACGAGCGCGAACGGCACGTTGAGCATCACCAGCAACGCTTGGCGTCCACTACCGAAGCTCGCATAGAGCAGGCCGACTATGAGCATCAACACCAGCGGCACAATCAGCTTGAGCCGTTGCATCGCCCGCTCCTGGTTTTCGAACTGACCGCCGTAGGTCACAAAGTATCCGGCAGGCATCGTGACCTTACTGGCGACAGCCTGCCGCACCGCCGCCGCAAACCCGCCCAGGTCGCGCCCTCGCACGTTGCTTTGCACGATCACCATGCGTTCCCCATCCTCGTGCGTGATCAACTCGGGCCCTTCCACCAGACGAATGGCCGCCACTTGCGACAATATCACACTGGCGCCGTCGGGCGCGGTGAGGAGCAACCGACCGATCGCGTCCGGTGTCTGCCGGTACGCGTCGGCCAAACGGACCACCACGGGATAACGCTTGCGTCCGTCAATAATCTCCGTGGCGATGACACCAGCAACCCCTGCCTGTACCGCGCGGCGCACGTCGGACACATTGAGCCCGTGGCGAGAGAGCGCCGTGCGATCGAGGTCGAGTTCAAGCTGCATGGCTCCGGCACTCACGTCGACCGACACGTCGGCCGCGCCGGGAACGCCCTCAATAGCGTTTCGGATTTCGGCCGCCTTCTGCTGCAAAATGGGCAAACTGTCGCCAAACACTTTCACTCCGAGTTCGGTGCGCACACCGGAGATCGCCTCATCCAACCGCATCGCCATCGGCGCCGTGAAGTTGTAGTCGATACCCGGAATCGTCGACAGCGCCGAGTCCATCTGCACGACGAGCGCTTCGTGCGACGCCACCAGCCACTCGCGCTGCGGCTTGAACGTGACATACACATCTCCCGCGTACAAGCCCATGGTTTCCGTCGCTAGTTCTGGGCGTCCCATTTTCGTCACGATGCTTTGCACCTCGGGGAACCGGAGCAGTGTCAGCTCCACTTCGCGGGCAATGCTCATGCCTTGTGGAAGCGACGTGCTGGGCAGTCGACGCGTCTCGATGAGCATCGAGCCTTCGTCGAGCTTGGGCATGAACTCGGTCCCGAGTAACGGCACCGACGCCAGCGCGACGATGAGCGTCGCGGCAGCACCTGCCACGACTCTCCCGCGATGGTGCAGCGACCACTCGAGCATCCGCTCATAGCGTGCGCGCAAGGCCTCGAATCCTCGGGACGGCTTCTCCGCAACGCGGGTGAGCAGGAATGAGGCGAGCATCGGCACGTACGTGAGCGCGAGCAGCAACGAGCCGAGGACCGCCACACACACGGTGAAGGCCATGGGGGTGAACATGCGCCCCTCGAGTCCTTGCAATGTGAAAATCGGCAAGTACACCGCGATGATGATGCAGACGCCAAAAACGATCGGACGCCCCACCTCAAAAGCCGCGCGGCGCAGAATCTCGCGGCGCTGGTCGCTGGTGGTAGGTCCTGCGTGGCCGAGTCGTCGGACAAAGTTTTCGACCATGACAACCGACGCATCGACGAGCAGTCCAAAGTCCAGCGCCCCGAGACTCATCAAGTTGGCCGAATAGCCGAAGCGTTTCATCAACATGAAGGCGAACAGCAGCGAGAGCGGGATGACCGATGCCGTGAGCAGCGACGCGCGCAGGTTGCGCAGGAACAGAAACAGGATGAGGGTGACGAGCAGGCCACCCTCGGCGAGGTTGCGGAACACGGTGTTCGTCGTGCGATCGACGACTTCCCCCTGATTGTAGAAGTCGTCGATCGTGACGCCTTTCGGCAGTAGCGGTCGAATTTCCTCAAGGCGCGCTTGCACGCGCGTGACCACATCCTTGCCATTCGCGCCCTTGAGCATGACAATCATGCCAGAGAGCGTCTCACCCTGTCCATCGCGCGACACCGCCCCTTCGCGCGGCATCGCGCCGATGGTGACCTGCGCCACATCGCGCACGTACACGGGCGTGCCGCCCGCACGCGTTGCGACGACCACCTTGCCGATCTCCGTCGTGTCGGCCAGCCGACCGAGCCCGCGAATGGTGAAGCGCTCGCCGGCATTCTCCACGTAGCCCGCACCGAAGTTGTCATTGTTCTCGGCCAGCGCCGATTGCAGCGCGGCGAGCGTAAGGCCGTAGCCGGCAAGCCGGTTCGGATCGGCCAACACGTGGAATTGCTGCACCAGCCCACCCCACGAATTCACATCCGCGACGCCAGGTAGTGTGCGCAGCATTGGTTTGATTGTGTATTCCTGTATCGTCTTGAGCTCCATCAGCGAGTGCGTCTTGGACTCGACGAGATACTGAAACACTTCGCCCATTGGCGTTGCGGGCGGTCCGAGCCCTGGCTGCAGACCGGGCGGAAGGCTGCTGACGGCGTCCTGCATGTGCTGCTGCACCTGCGAACGCGCGAAGTACAAGTCCACGTCGTCTTCGTACTACACCGTGATGACGGAGATGCCGGCTTTGGAGATGGAACGCACACCGAGGGTGCGCGGCAAACCCATGAGCGCCGTCTCCATGGGATAGCTCACCAGGTTCTCCACCTCGTTGGGAGACATCCCTGGTGCAGCGGTGATGACTTGCACCTGATTCGGTGTAAGGTCGGGGAACGCGTCGTAGTTTATCCGCGAGAGCGCCCATGTTCCCGCAGCGATCAGGAGCAGCGTCGCCGCGATCACGGCAACGCGAAATTGCAACGCCAGCGCCATGAGACGTTCGATCACGACGCTATCCCTCCGCCATTTTCGAGCGGGCGAACTCCGACTTGATCGCGAAGGCACCAGCCACCACCACCAGGTCGCCCTCGTGCAAGCCACTGAGGATCTGTGTGCGACCGCCGGATGTCACGCCTACCTGCACGTCGCGCCGTTCAAATCGTGCACCGCCCGCGCCATCTGGCGTCGCAACAAAGACGACGGCACGGTTGTTCAGCAGCTGCACCGCGCTGTCCGGTACGATCACTGCGCTTTGCCGAACACCGCCTTCCACCCATGCGGTGGCGAACATCGCTGCGCGCAACCGCTGCGCACCATTGTCCACGCGCGCACGCACCGGGATCAGCCGCGTGGTCGTGTCGAGTGCGCCACCGACACTCTGCACCTTCGCGACAAACGTATCGGC
>JANMKU010000492.1:0-1610 GCA_031372205.1 Gemmatimonadaceae bacterium
ATCCGGCGATTGGTGTACCGGCGCTGTTGCCGTTGCGCGGCGCGCGGCGCCCCCGGCGCGATTTTGACGTCACGCCAGACGGTTGCTGATGCTGGCAACAATGGTGCCACACGTCTTGCTGCTGTTGGCGGGCGATTCAACGCGGTTGTGCGTCACTGATGCTGCGACCAGCGCGCCGTTGTCCGGTGTGCATGTCACGATTGATACGTCGCGCCGTGCGTCTCCGGACACGCCCGCTGCGCCGATCGTGCAGCGATTCATTGGCGCATGTGGATCAGTGCGCGTCGGCCAGGTGTTCCTGCGCCGCGTTGGCTATCAGGCGCGCCAGATTGAGATCCCTGTGAGTGCGCTAACCCTGATGGTGTCGCTCGACCCGTTGGGCCGCAGCGCGCAATTGCTTCCGATGCAACAGATTGTCGCTCGCCAAGAAAGCAGTGCTGCGGCGACCGGACGCACGTCATCGCGACAAACGGTGACGAGCGCACGCGAGGCCAGCGTTGGCACCATGAACGCGCTCATTGCATCAATGCCGTACACGCTGACGCGCTCGGCGCGCAATGAGACTGGACTGTCAGTACGCGGGGCTCGGCGCGAACAAGTGGCCATTACGATCGACGGCATGGCGCTCAACGATCCCGCAATCGGCGTTGCGGATGTTTCTGACCTGCCACTGGCTGGCATCGGCGCGGCCACGATTGTTCTTGGCGCAGATCCACTCGGTGTTGGCTCGGGCGCGGCCGGTGGTGTGCTCGCACTTGAGAGCGCCCCGGAACGTCTGCTCGCGTTGCGCGTTGGGGCATTTGGCGAGCGATCGGTGGAGGCGGCATGGCACGGGCTTGGCGCGCAACCCGTGTGGCACGCCAGTGCCGGCTGGTCTCGTGCAGCAAACAACTTCGCATTCAATAACACAGCAAGCACGAACGCTCCTTCTCGCGAGCGTCGGGTGAACAATGACGAACAACGCCTCGCGCTGTCGGCGGGCGCTGTGGGATTGCATTGGCAGCTCTGGACGCTCACGTCGCTATCGGAGCGTGGAATGGTCGGTGCGGAAAATGTTCACGCGTATGACGAGGATCGCGCGCGTTCCGGCAGGTTCCTGCTGCGGTTGCAGGGCGCGATGCGCGGTGCGCAACTCGTCACCGGCGTTCGCGCGTTCGCATTGCAATACCGTGACCCCACGTGGCCGGTGCTCAACGCCGAGGCCCGTTCAGTGGCGAGTGATCTCGAAGTGCGCGGCCTCGCACGTGCCCTCACGTGGCGCGTCGGAGTAGGTGCAGACGGCGTGCGCGCATCGGGCGGTATTCGTCAATCGCGTTCTCGCGGCTTTGGCGTCCTTGGCTATGCGCGCCAACGTCCGGCCGGCGCCTTCGACGTCGGCGTTCGCGTGGACGCCGTGACCAGCTATGGTGCGCTTCCGTCACTCGCGATCGGCGGCGAGCGCGTCGTCGCCGCATCTCCTCGCGGAACCCGAGTGGTGCTCATTGGGCGCGTGGCGCAGGCCGTACGCGTACCAACGCTCTACGATTTGTATTTCGCCTCACCCCAACGGTTGTTCGTGCGCACGTTGACGGCCGAACGCGTCAGTGTGGACGCGGAGGTCGGAGTGCAGG
>JANMKU010000497.1:0-7503 GCA_031372205.1 Gemmatimonadaceae bacterium
ACGTGACGTACAAAGTGTCCGTCGACCGACCAGGACAGCGGGAGAAGATCGCCGGCGCCGACGCCGAACGCGTCTTCATCACCATCACGATGGAAGGTGAAGCGACCAAGGACGACGGCAAAACCGAATCCGTCGGCAACATGGTGTTTCTGATGGATCAATGGATTGCGAAGGACGCACCACAGATGGCCGCCTATCGCGAATTCGAACGGGCGTACGCGCAGAAAGCCGGACGGGAGTTCCGCAGTCAGGCGGAAGGCATGCAGGCCGCGTTTGCGGGTGATCCGCGCATCAAGGACGGGTTCGAAGCGGCGGCGAAAGAGCTGCAGAAGGTGCCGGGCGTCGTCCTGCGCAGCACGACCTACGTCGTTGGTGTTCCGGTCGGACTGACGTTTGATCGACCGCTCGCGTTGAACGAAGCGACAGCAGCAGCGAAGGCAGACAGCGCGGCGAAGAAGGATGACAAACCCAAGGGCGGATTGCGCGGCATGATGGGCGCCATCAAGGCGGCCGCCGATGAGGCCAACAAGCAGCCCGACAAGAAGGACGCGTCGGCGAAACAAGGCACGCTGATGACCGTGACGAACACGGTGAAGAGCGTCACCGTGGGCGCCGTTGCCGACGACCTGTTCGCTCCACCAGCCGGCTATCGCGAGGTCAAGTCCACTCGGCCGTAGCGTGCAGTACTCGTCGCGCTACGGTGTGGAGCGTTCGTGCTCCCACCGGAAGCGCGACCCGCTCGGATCGAGCCCCGGCACGAGCGCGCTCTTGGCAATCGTCGTGGCGACAATGACGTCGCGTCCACGTTCTGCGAGCGATCGTGCAGCTGCCAGATCAGAGACCGCCGCCACGTCGCGCTCAGCGCTTGCCAAGCGCACCAGACCCGTGACGGGCACCGTGATCAATTTCCACGTGGCTGTCCGGTCAGCGATACGGCGGAGCGTTCCAGCCGCGTCGCGGACGAAGGCCATGTCGCCGCCGAGTATGGCCGTGCGCGCGCGCGTTGACACTGGAATGACCCATCCCTCGATCGTGCCGTCGGCCTGGGTCAACGGCACCACCGAGTAGCTGCGACCAGTGCGCCGAACGACTGCCGCAATCTCGCGCGTGATGTCGCGTACGAGACGCGCGGCCTGCGCCACGCGCACCGTGTCGATCGCGTCGGTGTAGCGCGCACGCGCCCCATCCAGTCGGATCATCGTCAGTCGACGCGCTCGCGTGTATCCGGTGTCGATATCGAAGACGCCACCGAGTGGCAGCCCGTCGGCGTTTCGTTCACAGTACACAGTGCGTGGCGCCGATGCCGTTGCACCAAGACTTCCGCTGGCGCGCAGGCGCACGATGGTCGCCGAGCACTGCTGGTAGTAAAGGACCGCGCGCGCGCGCGCATCGGCCATGGTGAACGCGGCGCTGAAACCCGCGGGCATGCCATCAGCCGACGGTGGCGGCGCCGAGTCTGGCGGAAGCGCTCGCACCGGTCGTACGTCATTGTCAGGCGACGTGCCGCCGGAGGCACACGCCGTCGCGAAACTCGCGAGCATGAGCGCCAGCAAAGGCGCCCTCCCCAGCATGGCCGTCGGCGCGCCATTGATTCGTCCAAGCTTTGTCAGAGTCGTCCTCGAGGCGCGGAGCCGCTCGGCGGCGTGGTGCTGCGGACACTGTCGCACCACGAATCTACGTCATTTGCGGCGACGCGTGTTCACCGCACTCAGCGAATGCGCATGACCACGGACACACTGCCCGTGTTGTTGGGGCCCGTTTGGCTCAGGACGCCGGTGAAGGTCCATCGCAGGTTTGTCACGAGACGATCGTAGCCGGCCGGTGCTCCGCCACCCGCGCTGACCGGCGTGTACGTCCACGTCGACCCGCTGTTGTTCGAGTACGCGATGGTCACCGTCAGACCGGTCGTCCCCGGGGCGCTTAACGCCGAGCCCAATTTGAAATCCGTGTTGGCCGGGATCGGATCGGTGATCACGATGCCCTGCGCGGCGGCGGTGCCGGTGTTCGTGTAGGTGCTCGTAAACGTGATGTCGGTGCCAGGCGATTGCGTGCCCGACGGACTGGCGGCCTGGCCAAGGATAAGCAGCGGCGCCACCGGCGTTGCCGGCGAGCCGGTCGGCACCGCGCCGGTCGCGTAGTTCCCGTTCGCGTCCCGGGCGAAGACTTTGTAGTAGTACGCAGTGCCGTTGCTGAGGCCCGTGTCCGTGCAACTCGCCGTCGGTGCGGTGATCACACATGCCACGGTCGACGAGCCAATCGTGGTGCCCACCGTGTACGTCGTGCCTTCGACCGGCGTGTCGGTCACGACGCTGGTCGTGCGCCGTAGCACGACGAGCGTGCCCAAGTCCGCGTCGCCGGGATTCGTCCAGACGAGAGACACTTGACTGAGGCCCGCCGTCGCCGTCGATGCGGTCACGTTGCCCGGCGACAGGTTGTCGATCGTGACTGTGGTCCCGGCGACATCCGATCCTGCCTGCCCGCTCGTGCCCGTCCATGCGGAGATGCGGGCCGTCACCGCGTAACTGCTGCCGACCGGTGCAGGCATGTTCGCATGCGACTTCGGTGTGACGCGAATCTTGTACTGCGTGAGTGTGGTGGTGGCCGTGATGTTGGTGCTCAGCGTGATCGCCGGTGTGTCGCTACCCGGATTGGCGACGGACCCGTACACCACGGTGCCGGCGTCGTTCGTGATCTCAACGAGGGCCAGTCCACCCGAGGTGCCCGCCGCCAGCGTCACCGTCACCGCCGTGATCGCGTCGGTGCCCACGGCCGTCTGGAACGTGAACGCGTCGGCCATCGTCGCCGCGCCGCCGGGCGCGAGTGTCGCGCTGCTCGGATCAGTGCCGGTCGCGAGCGTCGTCGAGAGGGGTGTCGCCGGCGAACCGCTTGGCACGACACCGGTGGCGTAGTTGCCGTTCGCATCGCGGGCAAAGACTTTGTAGTAGTACGCCGTGCCGTTGGTGAGCCCGGTGTCCGTGCAGGTCGCGGTTGGCGCCGTGACCACGCACGCGACGGTTGAAGAGCCGATGGTGGTGCCGACGGTATACGTCGTGCCTTCCACCGGCGTGTCGGTGACCACGCTCGTCGTACGTCGCAGCACGACGATCGACCCCAGGTCTGCGTCACCCGGGTTGGTCCACGCGAGCGACACTTGCGCGACGCCGGCCGTCGCCGTCGACGCGGTGACGTTACCCGGCGACAAATTGTCGATCGTGACGGTGGTTCCGGCCGCGTCGGAGCCCGCTTGTCCATTCGTGCCCGTCCACGCCGAAATCAGCGCCGTCACCGCGTAGCTGCTGCCCACCGGCGCCGGCATGTTCACGTGCGACTTCGGCGTGACGCGGATCTTGTACTGCGTGAGCGTCGTGGTCGCGGTGATGTTGGTGCTCAACGCAATCGCTGGCGCGTCACTGCCCGGGTTTGCGACCGAGCCATACACCACCGTTCCCGCATCATTCGTGATCTCAACGAGTGAGAGACCGCCCGACGTGCCGGTCGCGAGCGTGACCGTGACCGCGGTGATCGCATCGGTCCCACTGGCGGTCTGCAACGTGAACGCATCGGCCATCGTCGCCGCGCCACTCGGCGCAATGCTGGCGTTGCTCGGGTCGGTGCCGTTGCCGAGCGTCGTCGCCAGCGGTGTGACCGGCGACCCAGTCGGCACGGCGCCCGTGGCGTAGTTCCCGTTCGCGTCGCGGGCAAACACGCGATAGTAGTACGCCGTGCCGTTGGTGAGGCCCGTATCCGTGCAACTCGCGGTCGGCGCCGTGACCACACACGCCACCGTCGACGACCCGATCGTGTTGCCGACCGTGTACGTCGTGCCTTCCACCGGCGTGTCGGTCACCACGCTGGTGGTGCGGCGCAGCACGATGATCGTGCCGAGATCTGCATCGCCCGGATTCGTCCACGCGAGTGCCGCCTGCCCCAGTCCCGCCGTCGCCGTCGATGCCGTCACATTGCCCGGCGACAAGTTGTCGATCGTCACCGTGGTGCCCGCCGCATCGGACCCGGTTTGTCCGTTCGTGCCGGTCCACGCGGAGATCAGCGCCGTGACGGCGTAGCTGCTGCCGACAGGTGCCGGCATGTTGGCGTGCGTTTTCGGCGTAATCCGAATCTTGTACTGCGTCAGCGTTGTTGTTGCGGTGATGTTCGTCGACAGCGTGATCGCCGGTGTGTCGCTCCCCGGGTTCGCGACGGAGCCGTACGCCACGCTGCCCGCATCATTCGTGATTTCGACCAGCGACAATCCACCCGACGTGCCGGTCGCGAGCGTGACGGTCAGCGCGGTGATGACATCCGTGCCACTCGTCGTCTGGAACGTGAACGCGTTGGCCATCGTCGCCGCGCCACCCGGCGCGAGACTCGCGTTGCTCGGGTCGGTGCCGTTGCCGAGCGTCGTCGCCAGCGGCGTCGCCGGCGACCCAGTCGGCACCACACCCGTGGCGTGGTTTCCGTTCGCGTCCCTCGCGAAGATCTTGTAGTAGTACGCCGTGCCGTTGGTGAGCCCCGTGTCCGTGCAGCTTGCCGTGGGCGCGGTGACGACGCACGCCACGGTCGACGAGCCGATGGTGTTGCCGACCGTGTAGGTCGTTCCCTCCACCGGCGTGTCCGTCACTACACTCACGGTGCGACGCAGCACGACGATGCTGGACAAGTCCGCGTCAGCCGGATTGGTCCACCCGAGCGACACCTGACTCAAGCCCGCCGTCGCCGTCGATGCCGTTACATTGCCCGGCGACAAGTTGTCGATCGTCACCGTGGTGCCCGCCGCATCGGACCCCACCTGCCCGTTCGTGCCCGTCCAGGCGCTGATGCGCGCCGTCACCGCGTAGCTGCTGCCCGAGGGCGCGGGCATGTTCGCATGCGTCTTGGGCGTCACGCGAATCTTGTACTGCGTCAGCGTGGTGCTCGCGGTGATGTTGGTCGTTAGCGTGATCGCCGGCGTATCACTCCCCGGGTTCGCCGCGGATCCGTAGACCACGGATCCCGCGTCGTTCGTAATTTCGACGAGTGACAGCCCACCGGAGGTGCCCGTGGCCAACGTCACCGTCACCGCCGTGATCGCGTCCGTAGCGCCGCTCGTCTGGAGCGTGAACGCATCGGCCATTGTTGCCGCACCACCCGGCGCAATGCTCGCGTTGCTCGGATCGGTGCCCGTGGCCAGCGTCGTCAATTGCGGTGTCACCGGCGACCCGGTCGGCACCACTCCGGTCGCGTAGTTGCCGTTCGCATCCCGGGCGAAGATCCGGTAGTAGTACGCGGTGTTGTTTGTGAGGCCCGTGTCCGTGCACGTGGCCGTCGGCGCCGTGACCACGCACGCCACCGTCGAGGAGCCGATCGTGTTCCCCACCGTGTAGGTCGAACCTTCCACGGGCGTATCCGTCACAGCACTCACCGTGCGACGCAATACAACAATCGACCCCAAATCGGCGTCGCCGGGATTCGTCCAGGCGAGCGACACCTGCGCGTTCCCCGCCGTCGCTGTCGAGGCGGTCGCGTTGCCCGGCGACAAGTTGTCGACCGTCACCGTAGTGCCTGCCGCGTCGGAGCCGATCTGCCCGTTGGTGCCCGTCCACGCCGAGATCAGGGCCGTCACCGCGTAGCTCGATCCAGCTGGCGCTGGCATGTTGGCGTGCGTCTTGGGCGTGACGCGAATTTTGTACTGCGTCAGCGTGGTCGTGGCGGTGATGTTGGTCGTCAGCGTGATCGCCGGCGTGTCACTCCCCGGGTTCGTCACGGACCCGTAGACCACGGACCCCGCGTCGTTCGTGATCTCGACCAACGACAACCCAGCCGACGTCCCCGCGGCGAGCGTCACAGTCACCGCCGTGATCGCGTCCGTACTGCCGCTCGTCAGGAACGTGAACGCATCGGCCATCGTTGCCGCGCCACCCGGCGCAATGCTCGCGTTACCCGGATCCGTTCCCGTGGCAAGCGTTGTCGATTGCGGCGTCGCGGGCGAGCCCGTCGGCACGACACCGATCGCGTAATTCCCATTCGCGTCCCGGGTGAAAATCCGGTAGTAGTACGCGGTGCCGTTGGTGAGCCCGGTGTCGGTGCAACTCGCAGTTGGCGCCGTCACCACGCACGCCACCGTCGACGAGCCAATCACGGTACCCACGGTGTACGTCGTCCCTTCCACCGGCGTGTCCGTGACCGCGCTCGTCGTGCGACGCAGCACGACAATCGAGCCCAAATCGGCGTCGCCTGGGTTGGTCCACGCGAGCGCCACCTGACTCAATCCCGCCGACGCCGTCGACGCCGTCGCGTCGCCGGGGGACAGGTTGTCAATCGTCACCGTCGTGCCCGCCGCATCCGAACCGGCTTGCGCAAACGCTCCGGTCCAGGCCGAGATGCGCGCCGTCAGCGCGTAACTCGCGCCCGCCGGCGCGGGCATGTTCGCATGCGTCTTGGGTGTAATCCGAATCTTGTACTGTGTGAGTGTAGTCGTCGGCGAAATGTTCGTACCGAGCGTAATTGCCGGTGTATCGCTCGCGGGGTCCGAGACCGAGCCATACACCACGGTGCCCGCGTCATTCGTGATTTCCACCAGCGACACCCCGGCCGACGTCCCGGTGGCCAGCGTCACCGTGACCGCCGAGATCGCGCCGGTGCCGCTGTTCGTCTGGAACGTGAACGCATCGGCCATCGTCGCGGCGCCACCTGGTGCCAGACTCGTGTTCCCGGGATCGGTGCCGGTCGCGAGGGTGGTCACCGACTGTTCGCCGATCTGGAAATCGCTGAACGATGTGGCGCCTGAGATCTGTGTGCTCGTCGCCGTCTTCGCGCCAACCGTAGGATACGTCCAGCTGCCCGTATCAAACTTGCCCACGATAAAGTTGGCGGTGGCCGCCCCGCCATCGACGTCGCCCGCCACAAATGTGAAGGTCGCGCCATACGTGGTGAAGACGATCCCGCTGTTGGTCATCGTCCACGTGCGATTGACGCTCTTCGTGGCATTGACCGCCGAGGTGGTGACATTGGCGTGGTCACCAGCCGTCGTGCGCACGGTGAGATCGCCCGCGGTGGTGACGCTCGCGAATGGCACGACCACCGGGGTGTAGTTGGTGGCATCGCCCACCTCGAACGTGCGCGTGGTGGCACCGGTCGCGACATTTTTCTTGAAGTTGCCGACCACGTGGCCGCTGGTGCGAGACACGGTGCCGGCGGCGCCAATGCCGAGCGTGTTGGCGTTGGTGGTGATGTTGCCGGACGTCAACGTGAACGTGTTGTTGACGGTGGTGGTGCCGGTGATCGTCGAGCCGGCTGCGTTGTTCTGCGTGAGATTGTAAAACGTAATGCCGGCGATCGATTGGTTGCTGCTGCCATTGAGCGCGACGGTGGTGCTGTTCGTCGTTGTGTTCGCGGCCGCGCTGCCGCTCACCGTCAGGTTGCCGGTGAGCGTTGTCGTGCCAGCGGCGAAGGTCTTGGTGCCGCTGGTGGACAGCGCCAGGTTGGCGTAGGACCGCGCCGTGACCACCTGAGCGCCGGCGCCGTTGT
>JANMKU010000513.1:0-13726 GCA_031372205.1 Gemmatimonadaceae bacterium
GTCAGACATATGGGCATCTCCACCGCACGCGGCTCATTTTCGACGTTCACCGGCAATATCGACGAGAGCAACGGCAGCGTGTCCTCGGTTGACGTCCAGATTGACATGGCGTCTATCAACACGGGCGATGCAAAGCGCGACGATCATCTCAAGAGTCCGGACTTTTTCGACGTTGCGACCTATCCGCAGGCGTCGTTTTCACTGACCTCGTTCGAGCGTCGCGGCGAGGACGTGACGGCGACCGGCAACCTGACCATGCGGGGGGTGACGCATTCCGTCACGCTGACTGGCGACATCGCTGGTCCGGCCAAGGACCCGTGGGGCAACGAAAAGGTCTCCGCGACACTCTCCACGACGATCTCGCGCAAACAATGGGGCCTGGTATGGAACGTCGTCCTGGAAAGCGGCGGGTTCCTTGTTTCTGACGACGTGCGCATGACGATCGACGTGCAAGCGGCTCCCGCAGTTGCGGCCGTCGGTGCTGCCGCGTAATCCGCGCGCCAATAGCTAAAAACAAAAACAGACGGGGACAAGATAGGAACAGAGAAGAACTGAAAAACACGGATACTACAACAACTTATTCGGTTGTTTGCTGTATCCGTGCGTCTTCAGTTCCTATCCGTTCCTATTCTGTCCCAGTCTGTTTTTCAGCTGTTGCTGTTCACCATGCTCAATTCTTCCAGTCGGCCAAAAACAAGTTGGTCTCACCCGGCTTGGCATCGAACCGATTCGACGCCCAGATCAACTGTTTGCCGTCCGGGCTGAACATCGGGAAGCCGTCGAACTCCGTGTTCGTGGTAATGCGCTCCAGCCCTGAGCCATCGGCATTGACCAGAAACAGATCGAAATTGCGGCTCTTCGGATTGATGTGATTCGACGAGAAAATGATGCGCCTGCCGTCAGGCGTCCACGACGGACCGAAATTCGCGCCGCCAAGATTGGTGATCTGCGTCTGCTGCGAACCGTCCGCATTCATGACGAACAGCTCCATGCGATTGGGGCGAATCATGTGCTGCCCCAACAAGTCACGATACGATTTGATCGAATCCGGATTTGTTGGGTGCCACGCGCGGTAGGCGATTTTCTTGCCGTCCGGCGACCACCACGGTCCACCATCATAGCCCACCGCCGTCGTCAGCTGCTTCACGTCCGTGCCGTCAACGTTCATGGTGTAAATGTCCAAGTCGCCACCCTTGAGCGACGTGAACACGATGCGCTTGCCGTCCGGCGACAACACACCTTCGGCTGTGTACGTGCCGTAGCTCGTTAATCGTCGCAGGTCTTTGCCGTCGCGGCCAACCGTGTAGATGTCAAACGGATCAATTCCCCACACGTAGCCCTTGGACGGGTCGGGTTTGACGGGGCAGACGCTGTCCGCCGCATGCGTGGATGCAAAAAAGAGACGCTTGCTGCCGGGCAGAAACCATCCGCAGGTCGTCTTTCCACCAACAGACACCTTGGTCAGTCCAGAGCCGTCAGAGCGCATGACGTACTGCTGGTCGCAGCTCCGGCCATCGCGAGTGGATTGAAAGGTGATCCACTGGCCGTCAGCGCTGAAATACGCTTCTGCGTTCTCGCCGCCATTGGTGAGCTGGCGCACTCGGCTCAGGTGAGATTCTCCGTTCTCTGCTGCGAGGAGCACACGCGTGGGTGCCGCGCGGGAAGCAGCATTGGTTGCCGGGGCCACGTTGGCCAGTCGCGTGCAAGCAGTTGCCACGATGAGGACGATGGCAAGCAAAGGCGCGGAGCGAATTCGACGCGCGCCAAATGAGATGGAGGAAGACATGCGCCTAACCGTAGGCGGGTCCTCTCTAGCTGGCAAACCGGACGATTACGCAGTCGTCCGGATTGCCTCAGCTACGATCAGTTCAGGCCAGCACCCTTCTTGGCGACCCGTGGCTTGCTTTGCGGCAAGAGGGCGGCCGCTGCGTAGACCTCTTTCTGTGTGGTGCTCTTGCGCAGCAGTTCGACAGCCTTGAGCAGCTGATTGTCGTCCTTGATGGCGTGCCGCTTGACCGCGCTGTCGCCAAACGCCACCCGTGCGACGCTGGACTCGATGTAGCGGTCGACCCACGTCCCACCGGCATCGAAGGTCGGTCGATCCAGTTTGACACCCTTGGCGTCCAGTCGCGTGAAAATCTCTTCGCGCCACGCCGGTGCGACCACAAAGTCCGCCTTCACCTTGCCCTTCTGCGTCTCGGCGAATTCACCAATCGCGTCGAAGAACTGCTGCGACTTCGGAATGATCTCCCGCGCCAGCTTCTGTTCCACGGTCGAAATCGTGTCTGGCAACAGGTACACATCGGGTGTGATGGCGCCGCCGCCGTAGAGCGTGCGTCCGCTGGCCGACTTGAACAAAGGCCGGGCCTTCCGCGCTGAATCGGACTCGATCGAATCGGGCACGACTTCCGCGAATTGCCCGTCCGCGTTGAACTTGCGCTCCTTCTGGATGGAGCGACCGGACGGCGTATACCACTTGCCCGTCGTGATCTTGAGCGCGTAGCCACCGTCGAGATTGTAGACGCTCTGGACGAGACCCTTGCCGTACGAGGTCACGCCCAGGATCAGCGCGCGATCATAGTCTTGCAGTGCGCCGGCCACGATCTCGGCGGCGGATGCCGAGTAGGCGTCGACGAGCACGACCAGCGGAATGCTGTCCGCAATCGGATTGTTAGTAGCGTTAAACTTTTGAAACTCGGCGCGGCCGCGCACGCTCAACAGCTCCTTGCCTTTGGGCAGGAACAGGTTGGCCATGGAGAAAGCTTCGTCGAGAATGCCGCCCGGGTTGTTGCGCATATCGATGACGATGCCCTTGGCGCCGCGCTTCTTGAAATCCATCACCGACTGTGCGATGTCGTGCGTGGTCTGCTCCGTGAAGCGCTCGAGCGACACGTAGCCGATCTTGTCGTCCACCATAAGCGAATAGCGCACGGCAGGCACATGGATTTCGGCGCGCTTGAAGTCGAGTTTGATGGGCTGCGGAACACCTGGGCGCGCGAACGTCACCGAGACGGCTGTACCGACTGGGCCGAGGAGTTTGTCCTGCGCCTGTTTGTTGGTGTAGTTGCGCGCGTTGAAGGTGTCGATGGCAACAATCTTGTCGCCTTCATGCACACCGCGCGATTCGGCCGGAGAGCCGGCAAACACTTTCTGGATGGTGACGTAGCCACCGACGGGCAAGATCTCCATGCCGATGCCGGCGTACCGCCCGTTCGTTGCGCGCGAAAACTCTTCCAGCTGTTTTGGCGTGAAGAGTTCCGTGTAGGGATCTTGCAGTTCCTTCACGAGACCGCGCGCGGCCTTTTCGTACAGCAGCTGATTGTCGAGCGTGTCGACATATCGCAGCGCGACAAACGTGAGCACTTGGTCGAGTAGCTGCGCGCCGTTGCGCGTGGTCCGGGCCTGCAGGGCGAAACCGCCGGCAAGCAGTGGGATCAACAACAGGCTGGCCAAAGCGGCCTTTCGTGTGCGGGTCATGCGGCTTCTCGCGAAGGAGGGAGCGGGAAAATAGCAGTCCAACAGCATCAGTGACACAACACTACTTGTCCTACGCGCCGACCTTCAGCCTGTTCCCGGCACCGAGAACTTCAGGCATCTTCGCGCGGACGCGAGCCCAACACGTAATCGACCTGCCACACGCGGTCATATTGCCTGATCCCGATGTCCCTCACCAAGCCAGCGCTGAGCAGCATTTCATGCGCCGGTTGCAGTACGCGCTGCAAATGCGAGGGATAACGTTGTGTCAACGGCAGTTGTTCAGCTAGACGTTCCAGCGGGACTCGCCAAGAAAGGCGTCCATCAGATCGAGCGACCTCGAGCATACGATACAAGCGCCGTGCCACAGGCGATGACAGCGCGTGATACCGCGACGCGGACAGATTAATGGTATGTCGAGCCGCAAGATTCGCGCGCATCGTCGAAGACAGTATGACTCGTGCGTCCCCCGGCTCGCCAGCAGCCAAATTCCCGAACAGATGGAGCTGTTCCCGATCGGCAACGCGACGACGTTGCACGGCGACTGAGTTGAGCAGCGTAAAGCTCAGGTCAGCGAGTCCAGAGGAGGCGGACCAGTATGCGCCCACCGATTCGAGGGTTGTTCGTTCAAGTCGCGCGAGGGCAGCGCGCAGTTGCTCGTAAGTGCGGCCATCTGCGCGTCGGCCCATGGAACGGAGAAAGGCGTGCAGCGTGAACGTCACCGAACCGTCGGACGGAGCCCCCGCTTCGTTGTAACGATGCAACAGTTCGACGTACACATCCTGGTCGAACGTGCCGGGGAGGCGGTCGCCGGGAAAAGGGATGACGCGCCAGCGCCCACCGTTCGCGCAAGTGAACGAGACGGGCGCATCATCCGCGGAATCACTCAGGCGGAATAGCGGGAGCTCCTCGAGCGCGCGGTCGAGAATCACTCCTCGCACAACCGGGCGCCGACGCGCGGCAAGAGTCATCAAGCATGGAAGGTGGGCGCTGATCGCAGCGCGCGCAACGCGTCCGACACCGCATCAAGGCATCGCCCAAGCCCCGCCACTGAGTGGTCGCCCATATGACCGACCCGAATCGACGACGATTTGAGCTTCCCATAGCCCCCGCCAATAACAAACCCACGTGCCGCCACAGCCTTCACCACCGCGTCGCCGTCCATCCCGGCGGGCAGGGTAATGCCGGTCACGGTCGGGGAACGCCACTCCGCCTTCGCGACGGTGCCGAGTGGTATCCCAAGGGCATCGGTGGTAGCAGCGATCCACTGCTGCGTGGCGCTGGCCATCGCCGAGTGGCGCGCCCACCGAGCCTCGATCCCTTCACGGGCAATCGCCTCTCCCTGCACCACGGTGGCGTAGAGCAACGACAGCGCGGGGGTGTTGGGCGTCTGGTGCTTGCGTGCATACTGCTCAAATTCGAGCACGTCGAAGTACCGACCCCGTGCCGTCGCCTGTGTGGCGCGCTCGAGGAACCGCTCACTGACCGCGGCGAACGCCAGCCCGGGCGGCAAGGCCAGTGCCTTTTGCGAGCCCGTGAGCACCACGTCGAGATCCCACGCGTCGGTCTCCACGGGCGCGCCGGCCACGCCAGTAACACTGTCCACCAGCACGAGCACGTCGTGCGCCCGGGCGAGTGCCGCGAGCGGCGCAAGCGGCGTGAGGGCGCCAGTGCTGGTCTCCGAATGCACCACCGTGAGCGCGACGTAGCGTTTGGCGTGCATCGCCTGTTCAACCTGCTCAAGGGCGACAATCTCCCCCCAGGGCGCCGAACACACGTCCACCTCGCGGCCGCAGGCGCGCGCGATGTCGGCAAAGCGCTCGGAAAACGCCCCGTTGACGAGCGCGAGCAATGGACCCGGTGGGGCGCACCGGACGGCCATCTCCATGAAGCCAGTGGCCGACGACGTACTCACATACACCGGGCGTTGTGTTCGGAAGATGGACTGCAGCAGCACCACGACGCGCGCGAACATGACTTCAAAGTCCGCACCCCGATGCGGCAGCATCGGCGCGAGCATGGCTTCCAGCACCTCGCGGCGCACTTCGGTAGGCCCAGGCAGAAAGAACGTGCCAAAGGGTGCGGCATGATGGTTGGGCATTGATGCAATCAGGAATCAGGATGGACGAGCAGCGTATGCAGCGTCGCGAAATCCGGCGCTTCGGCATCAGCCACGGCCACAACCGTCGGCCGACGGGTCACACCCGTGTAGGCGATAAAGCCGTCGGCCACTCCGCGAACGGCCGCATCGGTGGCGCCATCACCAACCATGACGAATGGACGACGCAGCGCGAGCGTATGGAGCATGGCCGGTTTGCCGCGCTGTGTCGACAACGGCTGTCCGCCGTCGAGCGACAGATAACGATCGTTCGCGTCAAAACACAACGACACGGCATGCACCCGTTCGGCCGGAATGTCGAGATACTGGGCCAGCGGGAGAATCGCTTCACGCAGCCCACCGCTCACGATGGTGAGCTCGGTGTCTGCGGCGGCGAGCACCGCGCACAGGGCACGGGCTCCTCGCTGCACAGCGTCAATGTACGCATGACCCAGCGCGGCAATCTCGGCGCGCGTCGGGCGAATGAGTTCAAGCCGACGGGCATACACCGATTCCAGTGAGACAGCACCGGCCATGGCCTGATCGGTGAGCATCGCGATTTCGCGGGCGACATTGTCACCGCGCAGTGTGGCCAGCCAATCGATGCCTTCTAACGCCGTGAGCGTGGAATCCACATCGAAAATCACGGACGCATAGCGTGGCATGCCGCGGTCGGCCATCCTCGTCATCACAGCACGTTGCCGGGCGCAAGCAAACCGAGCGGGTCGAACTCGTGTTTGAGCGCACGCATGACACGCAACTGCACCGGGCTTGTTTGCATGGGTAGCCAGCGACGCTTGAGTTTACCAATGCCGTGTTCGGCGGCAACGGTGCCGCCCATCGCCAACACCTCACGCAGCGTGGCTTCCACGACCGCCTCAATGCGCTGTAGTTCAGCCGCGTCGCGCGCGATGAAGTTCTGGTGGGGGTGCCCGTTGCCGGCGTGGCCGTAGGCGACCGCTTGCGGAACATGGTGTGCGTCGGCGATGTCGCGGGCCATGCGCAACGCGTCCGCGAGACGCGGGTACGGCACCGCCCAATCGGTGGAGACTTTGCGCCCGCCTTGCGCACGGAATGCCGCGCCGCGCTCGTTCATCGTAGCGGGGATGGCGTGTCGCAAACGACGGGCCTCGCGCAGTGGTGCCGGAGCATCGTAGACGCGAATGTCACCGGTGAGTGCGTGATGCGCATCGGCCAGCGCCAGCCATGCGTCAAGCGGAAGTTCGCCGTCGGATTCATTCGCGCCGGTTTCTTCGACGTAGATCATCGCCTGCGCGTCGGGCGCCCACGCCAGCGAATGGTCAGCCTCTCGTGCCATGGTGAAGGCGAGCGCGTCGAAGTATTCCAGACAGCGCGGGAAGACGTCGGGAGAACGCCGCGCTGCCACAACAAACGCGAGTGCGTCGGCGTCGCGCGCAAACGGAATGGCGAGCCCGAGCACCTGTGCGGGTAACGGCTGTAGCGCAAGTTCGGCGGCAACCACCAGGCCCAAGGTGCCTTCGCTGCCGACAAACCAGTCCACCGGATCGTGTGCGATCGGGTAGCCGACGGTGTTCTTCTCCAACATGGGCCGTCGCAACTCGAGCTGTGTTCCGTCGATGAGTACGACCGAGATCGCGCGCACGTGCGGCCCCGTCGCGCCATAGCGCAGCGAACGCGCCCCTGACGCGTTGCACGCAATCGCACCACCAATCGTGCACTCCTCCTCACTGGTTGGGTCGGGAGTGAACAACAGCTGCGCCGCTTCGGCTGCACGTCGCACATCGGCAACCAGCGCACCCGCACCAACGCGGATGGATTGTGTGTCCGTGTTGACGTCGTGGATGTCCGACAGTCCGCGCAACGAGAGCAACAGTCCGTGATCGGCGATGGATGCTCCAGTGGTACTCGACTGCGCGCCCGCTGCGGTCACGGCCGTGCGCGTGGCCGTCGCGTCGCGGAGCAGCTCGACGACGTGCGCCACCTCGGATGGGCGCGCAACGGCTTCGGGCAGCATCTCCAGACCGGAGGCGTCCCGTGCATAGGCGCGACGCACATCAACGTCGCGTGAGATCAACACTCGCCTATCACTCGCTCATCATGCGCTCAGCACACTCAGTCTTCGCGGAAATGCACGACGGTCGCCGACACGACATCGGGCAACGCCAGCAGCGCGTGCCGTGTGGCCTCGTCGACCATGCCGTCGACCGAGACCGCAGCGAGGGCGTCGCCGCCCTGGGCCAATCGCGCTTGATGGTACTCCGCGATGTTCACATGCTTCTCGCCCAAGAGAGTACCAACGCGACCAATGACACCCGGCACGTCTTTGTTGGTGAGGATGAGCAACGTCTGTTTGGGGTTCACATCGACATGAAACGAGCCAATGCGAGTGAGCCGCGGGAAACTGCCCTCCGGTGCGAATCCGGCGACCGCCAGTTGCTGCATGCCGCCAGAGAGGGCGACCTCAACGGCGCGTGCGTGGCCGAGCTCCGTCGATTCGCCAACCGTGAGTTCAATACCCCGCGCCTCGGCCAGGCTGCGGGCATTGATCAGATTGAGGCGATCGGTTTCGATGACGCCCTCAAGCACACCGGCCGCTGCGGCCGCGAGCAAAGCGCCCGAACCGTGCGCGAGATCCGGTCCCACACGAAGGGCCAGCCGACGCACGGCGCGCATGCCCTGGTCGGCGAGTACCGCGCGGGCAACGGCGGCCGCGCGCCGCGTCACGAGCATCGCTTGGTGCAGGTCGGCCCAGTCGTCGGAGCCCGCGGCGACGTTGATGGAACGTGACAGGTCTTTGTGCAGCAGCGCATCGCGGACAGCAAGACACACATCGCGCGCGACATTGCGTTGGGCTTCAACTGTGCTGGCGCCGAGATGCGGGGTGAGTACGAGATTTGGCGCGCGACGCAACGGGTGATCCGTAGCGAGTGGTTCTGTGGTGTACACGTCTAGCACGGCGCCACGCAACTGATCGGCTTCGAGCGCCGCAAGGAGCGCCGCTTCATCGAAAATGCCGCCGCGCGCCATGTTCACCGCCACCGAGCGCGACGGCAAGCGCCCGAGTTCCCGCTTGCCAATCATGCCGCGCGTTTCGTCCGTGAGCGGCGCGTGCACGGTGAGAATATTCGTTTCGGCTAACAGCGCATCGAGCGTTGCGGCGCGTTTGACGCGTAGTGCCGTGAATCGTTCATCGGCGACGTACGGATCGAACGCCACGATGCTCATGCCAAACGCATGCGCCCGCGCTGCGATTTCGCCGCCGATGCGCCCCAATCCGACGATGCCCAACGTTTTCCCTTTGAGCTCTCGTCCGAGATAGAGTGCGCGGTCCCATCGACCCTCGGCCATTGTTTGCGCAGCCTGCGGGAGCTGGCGCAGGAGTCCGATGACGGTACCAAAAAACAGCTCAGCGACGGCCACCGTGTTACCGGCCGGCGCGTTGATGACGGCGACACCAAGCGAGGTCGCGACATCCAGCGCGATGTTGTCCACGCCGACACCGGCACGTCCAACGACGCGCAACTTGGTGGCATGTCGCAACAGTTCGGCGGAAATGCGTGTCGCGCTCCGCCCGACGATCGCATCATACTCGGGAATGCGCCGCAACAATTCATCCTTGGCGAGCGTCGGGACTTCGTCCACGGTGAACGCTGGCTCGGCGACGAGCAGCGCCACGCCTTCGGGATCTACATCGTCGGTCACCAGCAGGCGATACGTCATGCAAGCAGCTCATGCGGTGCGAGGAAATGCGGCCGCGCGCGAAAGTGCGAGCGGTGTGCGTACCAGTTCAAGTGTAGTCGCGGGGGCCGCTGTTCCGTAGCGAACACGGTGCGCGGATCAACTGCCGAAATCGTTCCGGCTTAGGGCACTGCGCAAGGTCTCGCGCATGGCGACCACGATGTCGTCGCGCGATGCGGGCGAGTCCTCACGCACATGAAGCTCGACCCCATCGGCGATCGCCACGCGTCGCCAGGACGCGGTGCTGCCGCCGTCGCGCGTCACCAGTGGATCCATCTGCAGTGACAGCGCAGGCGCGAGCGACTGCGCCACACGGCGTTCCAGCGCGTCGCCGGTCACCTCGCGCATTTCCTTCTTGATGGCGTCGAGCGTCTGCCCTTCGCGCTGACGGATCTTGATGGACAACAGTTGCAACAGATGCCGATAGCCGTAGGTGGCTGCTGTGCCTGCGCCTTCCGGATGATCGAGCAGTCCACTGGCCACGTAGAAACGCACCGCGCGCGCGCTCGGCACGGCGCGCGCCGAGGCGTTGGTCGGCTTCATGCCTGCCGCATCAACTAACGACGCAGCGTGCGCGGCCAGACCGCGCGCATTGAAGGGCGCGTGACGCGCGTGCGCGCGAAGCAGTGGAACTGGGGACTCAGTCATGGGAGGCGGAATATACCGCCGATACGCCAGGCCGCCCGAGTGACACTCCCCAGCATCACCCACCACTCAACGGACGACCTGACGCATCAGTGCGACAGACGGCTGCGACTACCTCGCGGCCACTATTGGCCCACCAATGTCTCACTCACCGCCGTGCGGACACCGGCGCTGGCGGCATGTTTTGCAATGATCGACAAATCCACAGGCTTTTCCAGGAAGTGCACGGCTCCCAACCGCGCCGATGCCTGCCTGCTGGCATCGTCCGGATAGGCAGTCAGCACGACGACGATCGCATCAGGCGACAACATGCCCGCCATCGCCATGACCTGCAGGCCGCCATCGCGCTTGCCTCCCAGCCGAAGATCGGTGACAATGAGGTCGAACGGCTGCGACCGCAGTTGCTCCAACGCCTCGGGCAGGAATTCCGCGGTCTTGATCGCGTTACCGTCGACTTGGAACAGGTCGACCAGCGTTTCGCGAATGCTCTGTTCGTCCTCGACGATCAGGACCCGTTTAGCTTCTGGCGACGCATTCATACCAGCCAACAAATGCGAGAACCGTGCCAAACGCGTCGCAACATTATAAGAGGCTATTTTACAATCACTTAGTTCAAATATTTAGTTGAAAGAAGCGAATGCTCGATTGGCCGAAATTCGGTCACGTCCGGCGATCAGCGACCGAAATTCAGACACACGCATCAAGTGGTTTCGCGTGCGCGCTTGAGCTTTTCGATGAGCGTGGACCGCGCAATCCCGAGTAGATGGGCGGCGCGCGTTCGGTTGTTGTCGGTGGCGTGCAAGGCGTCGCGAATGGCGTGCTGCTCAGCCGCTTCGAGGGTGCGAGGGACTGACGTCGCGTCCGGTGCAATCGCCGGGAGGCCAGACAACCCGAGGTGGTTCGGTTCTATCTGACGACCGTCGGCGAGGATGGCCGCCCGCCACATAGTGTTTTTCAGTTCGCGGATGTTGCCGGGCCACGCGTACTCAAGGAGCGCCTGCTTTGAGGCCGCGCTGAGGGTCGATCCGCTCGGCATGGCAGACTCGGCGAGCGATAGGATTTCCCCCCGGCGCTCACGGAGCGGCGGCAG
Organism: Gemmatimonadaceae bacterium; assembly: GCA_031372205.1. GTDB lineage: Bacteria > Gemmatimonadota > Gemmatimonadetes > Gemmatimonadales > Gemmatimonadaceae > Gemmatimonas. The sequence goes on from JANMKU010000513.1 coordinate 11,028, forward strand.
CGTGATGGTCAATACCTGAAGCCGGTAGAACAGGTCGGCGCGAAATCGTCGCTCTGCGACGGCGACGCTCAACGCCTGGTGCGTGGCGACGATGACGCGGGATCGGGAATGCAGCGTCGTGGTGCCGCCGAGTCGCCGAAAGGCGTGCTCTTCGATGACCTTGAGGAGGCGCGGTTGCACATCCAGGCCCATGTCCGCCACTTCGTCGAGAAACAGGGTGCCGTCACCGGCGACTTCGAGCAGGCCGCGCTTGGCCTGCCGCGCATCGGTGAAGGCACCACGCTCATGTCCGAACAACTCGCTCTCGAAAAACGTGGCGGAGAGCGAGGAGCAGTTAATCTCGACGAACGGATCATGTCGTCGCGCGGACCCATCGTGAATGAGTCGCGCCACAAAGCCTTTGCCCGTTCCGGTTTCGCCTTGCAACAGCACCGGCGCATCGGTGTTCTTTGCCGCCAGGTCGATGAGTTGTTCGAGAGTTGGCGCGAGAGCCGCGGACCGGCGCGTGTCGGCGCCGCGGTCGCGTTCGCGTAGCACTGCGAGCTCCTGTCGCAAGCGTCCGCGTTCCGCTGCCTGACGCACAGACGAGGCCAGCACCAGCAGGTCCACTGGCTTTTCCAGTACGTCGGCGGCACCGTGCTGAACGGCGGTCACGGCGATCCGCACGTCGGCGAATCCGGTGAGGATAACGACGCCGACCTCAGGGTCGTCGGCCCGCAGCGCATCGAGTGTGTCCAGGCCAATGGCGTCGGGCAAATGCAGATCCAGCAGCACCACGTCCGGTGCGTGTTCGGCGGCCAGCTGTCGACCGTGCGCGGCCGTCGACGCGGAGCGCGCGGTGTAGCCGAGCGTCTCAAAGAACTCGACGAGTGAGGCGCGCACCGTATCGTCGTCATCAATGATGAGTACTGACAGTGTCACGTGGCGATTACGCGGCGCGCATCACGATTCCGGCGCCGTCGGCACAACGAGCGTGACCGTGGTGCCAGCGTCGGGTGTGCTGTCGATGGCAATCGTACCCTGATGCTCGTCCATGATGCGCTGACACAGCGCGAGCCCGATGCCGCTGCCACCGGCCTTGGTGGAAAAGAAGAACTCGAAGACGCGCGGAAGAATATCGGGCGGGATCGCCGGACCGCCGTTGGTGAGCCGCGTTCGCATTCCGCCCGATGGCGCACGCGCGGACACGAGCGTGATTTCGCCGTCCATAAGCGACGCGTCGCATGCATTCACAAGCACGTTGCGACACACCTGGCCGTACTGCTCGACATCGATCATGCAGAGCACCGGTGGCTGTTGTCGTGTGCGATGCAGCGTGAGTCGCTTGCCTTCCATACGCGACCGTTCGCCCTCAAGAATGTCATCCCAGACCAGTTCCGGATCTGCGGGCACGGGATGCGTGGCATACGGTCGCCCGAACTCCAGCAGCGAGGTGACCATGCGATTCAATCGCTCGACTTCGCGCAGAATGCGGCCCACGTTTCGGTCGACCACCGTCTGATCGCGAGCCGCCAGCTGCAACAGTTGCGCTGATGACGAGATGCCGAACAGCGGGTTACGCAGCTCGTGCGCGACGCCCACGGCGACTTCACCGATGGCTTCGAGCCGTCGTTTCTCGCCGACGCGCTCCACAAGCCATGCGCGCTCAAGGGCGACGGTGGCCTGCGCTGCAACAACGAGCAGAAAACGCTCCGCCTCTTCCAGCGCCTGTTCGGAGTCAATCGCATCGGCCCAGGCGGTGATGGCGCCGAGCACACCTTCACTGCTGGCCAGTGGCGCCGAGAGTTCGAGACCGTTCTTATGGTGATCGAGCACGACGTGCCCTTTCGCCAGCGCACTGAGCCAGCTCGCCTGCAGTCGCTCTTCCAGGCTCGCGCTGCTGATGCCCGGGTCAATGCCCTCACGATACACAATGCGCAGCAAGGCGGCGTCGCCGTGCGCCAGCGCAACCACACAACCAGTGCTCGCAATACCGCGGCGTAACTGAAGAGCGACCTGTTCGAACACACGGTCCACCGCAATTGCTTCGGCAAGGGCGATGCCAGTGTCGAGCAGCGCACCGCGCGATCGATGGCTGGGGGTAATGTCTACCGTGCCGAAGACAAACCCTGAAACGACGTCGCCCTCGAGCAGCGGCGTCACGTGCATGAGGAAGACGCGTTCTTCCGTTGGCGAATTGCACGGAAACTCCCAACGCACGAAAGGCACCCGTCGTTCGCGCAGCAGCGCCATCGCGCGTTCGAGTTGATTGCGCGATGCATCGTCAACGACGCTCTCGAACACGGAGCGCCCGAGCAGTGACCCCGTGGCAATGGCCGACGCTCCGTTCTCTGCAGCGAAGCAAGACCACTGTCGATTCGTGGACGTGATGAGTCCGTCGAGATCGAGGGTCCAGATAGTCATCGGCAACGCATCCACCACCCCATGCCAAAAGGCGGGTGACGCGAGCGACGCGGTGCTGTGTGGGAGGGTCACGAGCGGAAACATAGGCGCGTCCACAGACGCGAACAGGGGCGCGAGATTCCGCGCCCCTGTTCGTTACGGCTGGACGACCGAATCAGCGCTTCTTTGTGGCGCCCTTCTTGGCCGGCGGGGCGGCTTTCTTGGCTGGTGGCGCGGCCTTCTTTGCTGGTGGCGCGGTTTTCTTGGCTGGTGGCGCGGCCTTCTTGGCGGGAACGGCTGGCTTGACCGAGGCCTGT
>JANMKU010000088.1:0-8659 GCA_031372205.1 Gemmatimonadaceae bacterium
CGGTGATGGCATCTACAAGTCCGCCGACGCCGGCAAGACGTGGTCGCACGTCTGGGTCAACAACAATCAGCAGATTCCCCGGCTCGCGATTGACCCCACCAATCCCGATCGCGTCTTCGCTGCGGTGCTTGGTCATCCCTATGGTGCGAACGCCGAACGGGGCATCTATCGCACGACGGATGGCGGCAAGAGCTGGCAGAAGGTGCTGTACAAGGACGACTACACCGGCGGAGCGGAAGTGCAGATCGCCCCAAACGATCCGAACACGGTGTACGCGGCGCTCTGGGATGCGCAGCACGGCCCATGGGAGAACTCGTCGTTCGCGGGTCCGAACAGTGGACTGTACAAAAGCACCGATGGCGGCACGACATGGAAGCAACTGACCACGGGTCTACCCACGTCAGCGGACGGTCTGGGTCGTATTGGCATTGCCATCGCGCCGAGCAATGCGAACCGCCTCTATGCCATCGTGCAGGCCACGCGCGGTGGCGCCATGTATCGCTCCGACGACGCGGGTGAGACGTGGACGGTTGCTACCACCAACGCCAACATTGCCGGCAAGGCGGATGATATGTCCGCGCCGGCTGTCGATCCGAAGAATCCGGACATCGTCTATTCCGCGAATACTGTGGCGTGGAAATCGACTGATGCTGGCAAGACGTGGGCGGCGCATCGCGGCGCACCAGGTGGTGACGACTATCAACGCTATTGGATCAATCCGAATAACGGCGACATCATGTTGTTGGTGGCCGATCAGGGTGCGGTGATTACCGTCAACGGCGGCAAGACGTGGAGTTCGTGGTACAACCAGCCGACGGCCGCGTTCTATCATGTCGCGGCCGACTACGCGTGGCCGTATCGCTTGTGCAGTGGGCAGCAGGATTCCGGCTCGGGGTGCGTATCGAGTCGTGGCAACGACGGGTATATCGGTTACCGCGAGTTTCATCCCGTTGGCGCGTCGGAGTACAGCTACGTTGCCCCTGACCCGCTCAATCCCGACGTGTACTACGGCGGCACGGTGGTGCGGTACGATCGTCGCACGGGTCAAACGCAAAATGTGAGTCCCAACGTTGGTCGCGGTGGGGGGGCCGGTGGTCCGGATGTGTTCCGCGGGATTCGCACCATGCCGATTCTGTTCTCGCCAATTAATCCACGCAAACTCTACTACGCGACCAACGTTGTCTGGCAGACGGTGAATGGTGGTCAGCAATGGAAGCAGATCAGCCCCGACCTGTCACGCGCCACGTGGGACGTGCCCAAAAGTGTTGGTCGCTACACCGGTACGCCGGCGGCCGCGGTTACTCGTCGCGGTGTGGTGTATACTATCGCGCCAAGCCCCGTGGACTCGAACACCATATGGGCCGGCACGGACGACGGCCTCGTGCAGGTGACGCGCAATGGTGGCAAGACATGGCAGGATGTGACGCCACCCCAGATCGGCCCATGGGCGAAAGTGTCCATCATGGATGCATCGCACAGTGCTGCCGGCACGGCGTATGCCGCGATCAACACAATTCGTCTCGACGATTTGCGTCCGCATATTTTCCGCACACGCGATGGCGGCACAACTTGGACAGAAATTGTGAGCGGCATCGCCACCGGTGCGACGATCAATACTGTCAAGGAAGATCCGAAACGCAAAGGATTGCTCTTCGCCGGCAGTGAAACCCAAGTGTGGTTTTCGCTCGATGACGGCGATCACTGGCATTCGTTACGTGCCAACATGCCCGCGACGTCCATTCGCGATCTGATCATCAAGGACAACGATCTCGCCGTTGGTACGCACGGACGCGGTTTCTGGATTCTCGACGACATCTCGGCCCTTCGGCAATGGAGCGACAAGGCCGCCAACGATGCGATGACGCTCTTCAAACCCGGCTTGGCCACGCGGGTTCGCTATTCGATGTACACCGACACGCCGGTGCCGCCCGATGAACCGTATGCGGAGAACCCGCCCGACGGCGCGATCATTGACTACTTCCTCAAGGCGGACCTGACGGGACCGTTAACGCTGGAAATTCTGGATGCCGCGGGCCGCGTTGTGCGGACGTACAGCAGCACGGACAAAGCGGAGCCGGTCAAGGACGTTGGCAACTGGCCGTCGTACTGGTTCCGTCCGCCGCAGGTTCTATCAACAAAGGCTGGGCTGCAACGCTACGCGTGGGACTTGCACTTCACACCGCCGGGCGAAAACTGTTCGCTCCCTATCTCGGCGACGCCGTTCAATACCAAGTGCGAACCGGAAGGCCCGTGGGTGCATCCGGGCACATACACCGCCAGGCTCACGGCCAACGACGTGGGTCAAACACAGTCGTTCGTGGTGCGCATGGACCCGCGCGTCAAAACGCCTGCCATCGCACTGCAGCAACAGTACACGCTGTCGCTCGCCGTGTACGATGCGGCAACATTGGCACCGGCGATGGCCGTGCAAGCGCGCGCACTCCGCACCCAGCTGCTGGATCGCCAGTCGAAAGTGACGGGTGAGCTTGCCGTCGCACTGGATGCGCTGACGAAACGCCTTGATGTGCTGGCCGGACCCGCGCCTACGGCAGGCGGACGCGGTGGCTTTGGCGGCGGTCGCGGCGGTGGTGGTGGTGTGCCAGCTCCCGAGTCGTTCGGCAGCATCGGCGGCCAGTTCCTGCCGGTCATGAACGTGCTGCAGGGCGCGGATGAAACGCCCACATCGCAGGCCGTCGCGTTTGCGAATGCGCGCCTCAAAACGTTCGCTGGGTTGCAAGCGCAATGGACCGTGATTGCCAAGACGGAGGTGCCAGCGCTCAACGCCAAGCTCAAGGCGGCCGGCTCGGAACCACTCAAGGTGGCGATCCTACGGCGCGCCAAGTTGAACAACGAAGTGATCGACGACGAGGACCGTGTGGTGGCTGGCCCGCCGCAGCGCGATCGGTAGTGCATTAGACTCGGCAGATCGTTCGCCAAGCGTAGGGTGCGTTGTCCGCCCGAGTGTCTCCTACGTCAACGCACACAGCGCAGCGCGGCACAGTTACGCGCACACACGAACGGGAGCGAGTCGATGTCCGCACAGCATGATCACGATGATTTCGGCGGATTGCACCGCGACCTTGTTCACACCGGCGCGGCGATGGATCGACGGCAACTCCTTCGCGTGGCCGCGCGCTATGGCGCGGGCTTTGGCGCCTTGCAGCTGCTGGGCTGCGCCAACGTCGTCGCGCCGGCGGATACCGGAACGACGGACACCGGTAGCACGACCAATTCAACCACCTGCAGCAAAGTCCCGTCGGAAACGGCCGGCCCGTATCCGGGCGATGGGTCGAACGGCGCCAACGTCCTCAACGCGACCGGCGTGGTTCGCAGCGATATCCGTACGAGTTTCGCCGGGCTCAGTGGAACAGCCGCTGGCATCCCGCTCACCATTTCGCTCACCATTGTGTCGGCCACCACGTGCGCGCCGCTCGCCAACCGGGCCATCTACATCTGGCATTGCGATCGGGCCGGGCTCTATTCGCTCTACTCGAGCGGTGTCACCAACCAGAACTATTTGCGCGGCGTCCAGGAAACAGACGCGAATGGCAGGGTGTCGTTCACGTCCATCTTCCCGGCCTGCTACGCTGGTCGGTGGCCGCACATCCACTTCGAAGTGTTCCCGAGTGTGACAGCGGCCACCAACGTGGCCAACAAGATCGCGACGTCACAGATCGCACTCCCGAAAGCCACGTGTGATCTCGTGTATGCAACCACCGGCTACGCCCAGAGCATCACCAACTTGTCGCAAATCACGCTCGCCAGCGACAACGTGTTTAGCGACGGTGCCTCACTCGAACTCGCCACGGTTACCGGCAGTGTCACGACTGCGTTGACGGCCAGCTTGAGCGTGGCGGTTTAGCATTGGTCTGCTTTCACCGCATCAGTACTTGGCGATACTCTTTTCGGCGATTGCTTCCAGTTCTTTCCGGATGCGCGGATCGGTGGAGCGACCAAGGGCAGCGATCGCCTTCTTCCGCGCCGTGATGCTGTCGTCGGCCTTGGCGATGGCGAGCAACTTCTCCATCGCATCACGATCGCCGTTTTGCGCCAGCGCATTGATCACCGCGTCCTTCATCTGGAAGTCGACGGTGCCGTTGTAGAGTGTGATCAGTTCCGACACACGCACGCCGGCGCGTACCGCCTCGCTCAAGGCACGGCGCTGATTGTTCGCTGAAACGCCGGGATCCTTGGAGATGCCGAGGAGCCACGTCGTGTTCTCGGCGCCACCAAAGTCGGTAACGGCCGCGAGCGTCGCTTCCTGCGATCGCTGGCCAGTGAGTTTTGGCCAAGAGGCGCGAACAATTTGCACATCGCTCGCGGTCGCATACTGCTGACCGAGACTCCGTATCGCGACGGCCAGCGCTTCGTCGGGCAGGTCGGCTCTCCGCACGACTTGCCGCAGATAGTCACGCGAGCGCGGATCACCGCTCTGGGCGAGTGCGCTCAATGCTTCGCGCGCCGTCCAGCCACCGGCACGATCGTCCGCCAGTTTGATGAGTTCCGAAATGCCAGCACCTGTTTCGAGGCGCGCCAGCGAACGCAGCGCCTGTTGGCGCACCGACTGGTTGTCGGAGTCGTCTCTGGCGATGGCCAGCAATGGCGCGGAGAGCGACGTCGGCACCCGACCATCACGACTGAGCCAGGAAATCGCACTGCGCCGCGTCTCGCGGGCCCGTGACTGGTCACGCGCAATGGCCAGCAGCGCCACCTGGTTGCTGACGCTATCGGCCATCATGGCCGGCATGATGGCGTCGCGCGCCACACTGCCCTCGGCCTTGGCCGCCAGGGCCAAGAGGAAGTCGGCCGCATCTCGTGGTCGCACCGTCCCAAGGTCCGTCGCACCGTCAACCGGACCGACTGGGCCAGCGAACACACGGATGCCGACGACGGTGTGAGACGCCTGCTCCAGCACCACGCGAACCGGGCCGCGCGTGCACGGCTGCATGCTCTGATCGTTCGAATTGAACGTGCCGTACGTGTCGCTCGATGTCGACGAGATGTTGACGCGCAAATAGAACCGGCCGTCGCCGCAGACCCCCTCGCGCGACGGATACGTGAACTGCACGCGACCGTCTGGCGCACCGGCCACGCGCTGTGCGAGCGTCTGTGCGGTGAGCGACGTACAGCTGGCGGCAATCGCGCCCAGGGCGACAAGGCCGCCGAGTGGCATGGTCATGGTCATTTCGCCACGATATCAGCGAGCAGCTTCTTGGCGCGCGGATCGTTCTTCTTGACGAGCACGTTGAGAATCTGCGACTGCAGCCGTGGATCGGTGCCAACCTTGTAGATATCGAGCAGCTTGTCGACGGCGTCACTCTCGGTGCGCTGCCCCAGCACACTGATGATCTGTTCACGCATCGTTCGCGATTCGGCGATGTCGTAGAGTTTGCCGATCTCGTCGATCGAGATACTCTTGATGCGATACATGCGCTTGATCGCGTCGGCGCGCACTTCACTGGATTCGTTCTTGTTCCGCGCGATCGCCAGCACCCATTGCTCGTTCTCCGTGCCAGGGGCCTTCGAAATGGCACCGATCGCGGCCAGCTTCAGTCGCTCCGCCTGCAGTTTGGGGAACAGCTCGCGCAGATACGCCGCGTCGTCCGACCGCCCCATGCCGGCGTCGCGTTCCATCGAGTTAATCGCCTCGACGCGCAACTGCTCACTGACATCCGGGCGATCGATCAACGCGCGGATGGTTTGCCGTGCCTTGCTGCTCTCGCTGTTGGCCAGTGATCGCACCGCGGCACGCTGGACATCCCGGTCATTACTGTTGCGCAACAAGTCTTCGAGTGCAGTGAGCGCATTGTCGCCAGGCAATCGCGACAGATACGAGATCGCGTCCGTGCGCAATTCGAGTGTTTCGTCCGCACTCTTCGCCACCGCAATCGCGGCGCTCGTTGCGGCCGTATCACCACGGCGCAGCAAGATGCTGAGGGCGCGTCGACGAAGATTAAGCAAGCACGGATCGCGTTTCTCCAGCACGCGGCGCAGCATAGGCGTGGCGGCCACCATATCTGCCTGCGCCAGGGCACTCAGCGCCTCCGATTTCACTTGCACCTCCTCGTCGTCGCACCCACTCTTTTGCGCGTCGACACTGAGCAAGCGTGCTGACTCGGCATCGCCGCGCGCGGCGAGCGCTCCACGAATGCGAGTTGTGAGGGAGGCGATTTCCTGTTGCGTGTTGCCTTGTGTCGCGCCTTTGCCGCGATCCGCCAGCACACGCAGGCCCGTTCGCAACTCTTCCGTGGTGCCGATCCGGTAGCGACTAAAGGCTTCGTAGTACGCCGATGCGACAATGCGCGTGGAGCGGGGGAACTTCACATGCACCTGACCGAACATGTCGGCCGCACGCCGCCAGTCACCGCGGTTGAGTGCGTCGCGACCAGCGCCATACAACGAGTCTGCCGGGTCCTGATCGTCGCCAACGTTCCACTGCGCGGCCTTTGTGGCGCTGAGGGTGTACGACATGCAGCAGTCGGGAGCGGCCACTGCCATGGCGTCCGCGCTGGCCTTGGCAAATTGGCCCGACACCGTAGTCGCCATGGCTGCACGCGCAAACTCCATGGGCGCTTTCGCCCAGGTCACACCATCAGGGCGTCGACCCTGCGCTGCAATGGGCGCCAACTCGAATTCGTCGTCGGCACCGCGCTTGCTCGTCGCCCTCGGCGCAGGGGCCGGACGCGCTGCCGGCTCAGGTGACGTGGCCACCGGACGCTCCGGCGTCTTCGGCGGAAGCGGTGGCAGTTGAGCCTGGACCATCGTTGCTACAAGCAGCAACACAGGAACGCTAGTGACGATGCGCATATGGGTCCTCAGTCGGCGGAATTGATGTTGGCAACGGCGGTGCGCAAACGCGGCATGACGTCGCGTTCGGTCATCGCTTGATGGATGTGATCAACGTCAGTGGCAGAACGGGTCGCAGGCATTTGCACCACCTGGACGAGCACCAATTCGAGATCTTCTAGCAACGCCCGAACCCGCGGATCATCACCGGCTGGTGCATCGAGCAGGAAACGTGTGGTACTGAGCAGCGCACTCGCCCGTGCCGCGAGCCCGTCGTTCCGCGAGTTGGTCGCATCATTCTGCAGTGAAGCGAGCAGCGCGACCGTCTGCCCGAGATACTCGTCTGTTGCTGGACCGGACAATGATGAGAGTCGGGACGCTTCGTCGGCTGTTGCCGGACCAGCAGTCGCGACTTGCACAGTCGTCGCATGCGCAGTCAGCGCAGTCGAGCGCACCACACTGACGCGGCCGAGCCCTACACCGATGGTCAGCAACGCAGCAGCCCGCAGCCACTGAGTGGCCCACCACGGCGCCTTCGGCCGTTCTGCCACCACGCCAGACGGCAGATGCTGTTCGATGTTCGCCCACATGCCGTCGACATCTGGCACCGGCGGCGTGTTGAACGTTGAGGCGGCGTTGCGCAGCCAACTGTCGAATTGGTCGTCCTGCATGGTTACTCCTTCATGAACGGCGAGAGCATCTGACGCAGCTGCGCTCGCGCGATGGACAAACGACTCTTTGATGTACCAACCGCCACGCCCAATGCGGCGGCGATTTCGATGTGCGTGTACCCTTCCACGTCGTGCATGACAAAAGTGGTGCGATAAATATCCGTGAGCGTGTTGATCGCTTCGTGCAATCGCGACTTGAGATCGGGATCGGCATCGCGCACCCGTTCATCCGCAAGCGGTCCGGCGGCGTCGATGTCTGTCTCGCGATGGAAACGCGCGTCTCGCCGGCGCGCGTTGGATACCACGGACAGGGTGACACGGTGCACCCACGATGACAGCGCCGCCTCACCACGAAAGTGCTTGAGCTGCTCGAACACCCTGATGAACGCATCCTGCACGAGCTCCCTCGCTTGTTGCTGATCCCCGCACAACCGATAGGCCAGCCTGAAGACCCGATCCACGTGCGCGTCGTAGAGCTCACGCGCTGCGGTTCGATCTCCACCCAGTACCCGGGCGACGAGGGCGAGCTCGTTGCCCCTGGAGCCGGGATTCAGAATGAGTGGGGCGGGTTCGGGATGAGTCACAGGGTGTCGAATGCATAGACACGGGCCACGCCAAAAGCGTTCGGTGACCGGTGGGTGGCGGTTGCGTCACGCCCCCTCGTCCTCCGCGGACGCGCCTACGCCGACACGGCTACGCTGACACCGTTATGCGGACACGGCAGCGCGGGTCACGCGCGCCCAGCGAGCGAAACACTCCCAACCAAATTCCTCGGCGGCGCGGATTTGATCGGCAAACCCGAACGCGTCAACGTAGCCCAGTTGAATCGCCTTCCATTCGCAGTTCCAATCGAAGTCGAACTCGTGCTCGCGACCATCAGCGTCTGTCGCGGTGACGTGACCCACGAAGTCCGCACAGCCACTGATGGCCTCTATGTGCACGCCATCAACGGTGAGCGTGGGTTCGGCGGATAGCATTTGAGCAATGACGCGCAGCACTTTGACGCGAGGGCATCGCGCCGATGCAGTGATCCGCTCGGACGGCCGACGCGACGCGTAGGCCTCAAGATCCGAGCGGAAGGCGGCGGTTACCCGCGAGTTGTCGAGCAGGTCGGTGAAATCGGCACTGGTCATGCCCTAATCTATCGACCGTGGGTGCTACCTCGCGTCAGTGGCTCACCACAAACAGCCATGCGCCGATAA
>JANMKU010000037.1:0-4071 GCA_031372205.1 Gemmatimonadaceae bacterium
ATCTCAAATCCAACGGCACCACGCCGCGCTTTGCGACGCTGCACACGACGCGCGCGTTCCTAGCCAACAACACGAACTACGACGTGCAGATGCCGGACCTCAACGGCATACTCGGCTGGGACACTGACTGGCAAGTGCGGCCGGGTTCGCTGACGAATTGGTGGGCGAGCGGTGGTGGTGAGATCTTCGATTTCTACGACGCGCGCAACATCTTTTCCGCGACGCGCGTGCGATGGGTTGCGCCGCTCGTTGGCGCGGTTGCTCCAGTGGATGGGGCGACGTTTGTGTTCGCGCGCGCTTTTGGGACAGTGACTCCGTAGCGTTCAGGAAAACCGCAACAGCTTTTACCACAGCGGCCACAGGGACCACCTCGGCCGCCACGCTGTCACGGGGTCATGTGGTTATGTGGTTGTGGCGTTATGGCGTCACGGCGGCACGCGGGAATTTCCCGTCGCGCATGGCGGCGCGGTATGCGAACGACGCGAGGACAACGGACGCTTGCTTGAGGCCGTTCGTGTCGACGCGATCGGCGAAGTCCATGTTTGTGTGATGCACGCGCGTGTCGTACTCGGCGTAGTCCTGGATGGTATTGAAGCCGGGTAGGCCGACGGCGATGAAGGAGAGGTGATCGGTGTTGCCGATTTTTTCGATGATGTTGCGGCGCGCGCCAACGTCCTTGAACGGTGCGAGCCACTCGTCGAACACACCTTTGGCTGCCGAATTTCCTTCGGCGTACCATCCGTAGATCGGTCCGGTGCCAGGATCGTTGTTGAGGTAGACGCTAAACTTGTCGCGCGCCTTCGCGTTCGCGTCTCCCGCGTAGTGTGCCTGCGCGTACGCGCGCGAGCCGAGCAGTCCCTGTTCTTCACCGCCCCAGATAGCCGCACGAATCGTGCGTTTGGGTTTCGCGCCAGTGGCCTTGAGGATGCGCATCGCTTCCATCAGTTCGGCGACGGCATCGGCGTTGTCGGCTGCACCAGTGGCGGAATGCCATGAATCGATATGCGCGCCCAACAGCACGACTTCGTCGCCGACCACGGGATCCGTGCCCGGTATTTCGGCAATGACGTTGTAACTGTTGGTGTCGGCGCTGTGGTATTTGGTTTGTACGTTGACACGCAGCTTGAGGGCTGCACCGGCACGCAACCCGTTCACCAGCATGTTGTACTGCTCAGACGACACGATGAGCGACGGCACCGAATTCGCTGCGGTGCTCAAGCGTGAGCCGAGCACAAACATGGTGCCTTCGTTGCCTTCGGTGGGTCGTAGCACGGCCGCCGCACCGGCATCGCGCAGCATTTGCGGCAGGACATTGCGCGCCAATGGACCCGCGGCATTGTTCGCGCGCGGTGCACCGATTGGCACCGGCTGATCATGCTCCGTTGGCTGCAGGCGATCTTTGGTGATAAAGAAGTCCTGCGGTTTGGTGGCCAGTACGATGGCGCCGCGCAATTCACTGATGTGCGCCTTCACGGAGTCGGCGTTGGCGTAGTCGCCGATATAGACGGGCTTGGCCACCACTTCGCGCGCCATCGACGGCGTCCACGCTTCTGCGTACGCGATCAGCGGCATGAAGCGTGGCGCTGTGAGTTCGACGGTCTGCGCTTCGAGCGTCCATCCGCGACCAAACGGGAACGCTTCAAGATGCACAGCCGCAAGTCCGTATTCGCGAAACTTCTGCGCGGCCCAATCGACGGACTGCTTGAACGCCGGTGTGCCCGTAAGCCGCGGCCCGATCACGTTCGTGAGGTGATTAAAGAGCACTTGCACCTGCGAGCGATTGAGCCCCTCGTCACGGATGCGCGCGAGCGCGGCATCGTCCTGCGCCCACGCAGGCGTCGCTTGAGTTACCGCGCAGAGGAGCAGGGTCGCAACACATCGCGTCATGGGAGTCTCACGTCGAATACCAACGGTTGGTGAATCACTTGAGGGGAAGCGACTCATAGCGTGGGGTGGTGCGTGTGAAAGTCGGTGTTGACCTGAAATTTATGTGCGACGGAGAGCATGATGTCATCGTTGAAGAGATTGCCTGCGAGCACGGCGCAGGTTGGCATGGTGTTGAACGTGTCGGTCGCAGTCGGAGGTGCAGCACCTCGACCTCCGCCGCCCGGCGCCGTACCAACGCGCGGCTCGAACTTGTACGGGACCACGGCGCACGGATGTCCCGTTTGCGCGTGCAGTCCCACATCCCACCCAGCCGACGACGGCACGTACAGGTCGTAGTCCTTGAGAAACGTCGCCATCTCCACCAGATGCATGTGTCGTCGACGCATGGACTGAATGAAATCGAGCGACCGCGCGTTGCGTGTATTGGTGCCGGGCAAACTTACCACGCTGGCGAGTTCCGCTGGCACGGGGCTGGCCGCGCCTCGACCCGTGGTATCCGCGGGCGGCGCACCACCACCACCACCGCCACCCCCGCCGCCACCGCCACCACCACCACGCCCGCCACTGCGCGCGGCGGCAGCTTCGATGGTCGCAATGTCGACGCCGAGTTCTTTCGCTTTCATCTGGACGAAGTAGTCGAAGAACGCGGTGGATTCGCCACCACCGCCACCACCACCGCCAGCCGCTGCTTGCGGACGAGGGCCAATGGGTGTTGGGCGCGCGCCGAGGTCGCGCAGCTTGTCGACGAACTCTTTTGGTGCGTTGGCGTCTACGCCGATGCGGAGCGACGCGAGATTGATGGCGCGGTCGAAGTGAAAGGGCGTCGTGACGGTGGACGGATCCTTCTCGTCGGCGCCGTGAATGGTGTTGAACACCATCGCACAATCTTCGATGGTGCGACAGATCGGGCCGACGCGGTCGCGCGACCAGGCGAGCACCATGCCGCCGTGGCGACTGACGCGTCCGAAGGTGGGACGAAGCGCGCTCAGACCGCATTCGCGTGCTGGCGATACGATTGAGCCCGATGTTTCGGTACCAATCGCAAAAGCAACGCAGCCGGCCGCGGTGGCCGACGAAGGCCCTGCAGACGAGCCGCTACTGCCGCGGCGAATGTCCCACGGATTGTTTGTTCGTCCGCGGTACCACACGTCGTTGTTGGCAAACCGCCCCGTGGCGAGTTTCGCGATCAGTACGGCACCCGCGTCGCGCAGGCGTACGACGACTTCCGCGTCTTCGTCAATAATGCGGTTCTCGAACAGCTCCGAGCCCCACGCGGTGGGGACGCCTTTGGTCGAAAAGAGATCTTTGACGCCGTACGGCAAACCATGCAGCGGTCCGCGATACTCGCCTGCCGCAATCTCTGCGTCCGCGCGTGCCGCTTCAGCGCGTGCCTGTGGTTCCATGATCGTGACCGCACACAGCAACACGGGATCGAGCTGCTTCATGCGCGTGAGGTAGATGTCCGTCAGGCGCGTCGACGTGATCTTGCGTTCCCTGAGCAGGGCGGACAGCCGGTGCGCTGGAAGGAATGCGATTTCGTCGTCGCTGGTCGGCACCGCGCCATGCCAACGTTGCACAACGAACTGCGAGCGCGTAAAGGCCCGTGCACCGTGTTCCTTGATCAGTTTTTCCATGAGGACGCCGGTACCACCCGGATATACCTGGAACGTCCACGACAGGCTTTCGCCGAGCGGAATGATTGGCAACGGAGCTTGGACCGCCGCGCCGCGCCCTTGCGCGAGCGCATGGGCGGAGACACTGAAACTGCTCGCAGCGGCCGCAATCAGCGACATGAACATGAATTCCCGCCGATCGATACCCGTTGCATGCTCGGCGTCATCCGCGATGTCTTCGAGTTGGGCCTGTGTCTGGACCAGAATGTCGTGCTGTCTGTGCATGTCTGTGCGATCGTTACGAGTGAACCCTATGGTCGCTGCCTGTGGGCAATTGACTATGCTTGAAATGCGGTGGCGCCGCCAACCACGGTGCGCACGATCTGAATGTCCTTGATCTTGTCGGTGCTGACGGTGTGCGGATCGTTGGCCAGCACCACGAAGTCCGCCAGCTTGCCCTCGGAGATAGAGCCTTTCAGCGTCTCTTCGCGCGACGCGTACGCACCGTTGTATGTATTCACTTTGATCGCCTCGTCGACGCTGATGCGTTGGTTGAGCCCCCACGTGGTAC
>JANMKU010000045.1:0-6980 GCA_031372205.1 Gemmatimonadaceae bacterium
GCGGCGTCGGCACTTGTCAGCCCACGCGCAATCGCTTCCCAAAACGGCCGTCGCGCGGCCTTCGCCAACACCGGCGGGCGGCCCGGTGACCTCAGTTTGCTTCGCGTCGAACGACTCGATTTCCGCTTGCCGGTCTTTGTCCTCGACCACCTCGTTTGTGAGGTGTTGCGACGACCAATTGAATCCACCCAGTGTGTTTACGGAGCTCCCAGACGCTTTGCGAAGAGCATGAGAGTTGCCGCACCAACGGCCCGGATGCACCCGGTCCGCCGAGCACAACGCAGCGGCCGTCGTTCACCGCTTTGCTGGCGGCCCCGACGGATGCTTTTCACACACCGGCGGCTGCTCGGCGCTCCACGCCATCGCGGCGATACGCCACGTGCCTTTGTCCTTCACCAGCGTGAAGACGTCGGCGCCACAATGTGACCAAGCGCCGTTCACGTAGAGATCGTAGGGCATCCATACCATCGCGACGCCACCGTTCACCATCGCGGTGGGCGTAAAGCCGCGCTCGACCAAACCGTTCATCGGGCCGTTCCGTTGAGCGTCACGTGTGCGCACGCGGTACGCAGTGACACCGTCTCGCGTGGACGTCGGAAACATCACCCCTTCCGGCAACATCAAATCGGTGAGCGCGATGACATCGCCGCGCGTAATGGCGGCGAGCGCGGAGTCTGCCACCGCGATGACAGCCGTGCGCGCGTCAGTCGGTGGCGCGGTGGTTTGTGCGGCGAGCGTGGCGGCGTTGGTGTGCAGGAGGGCGACGAGGGCCATCGATGCAACGTGTAGCGGGCGCATGGACATTAGGCTGTTGCGTTGCATGATGTGACTATACGGTGCGCGGCAGGACATCGTCACTTCTTCCCCGCGAGCGCCTTCCGCAGAACAGGCTCGAACCGGTCGGCTTGCCGCACCATCCCGAGGTCGCTCGGATGCGAGCCATCCGTCGCGGCCTCGGCATCGTCGCCGAGCAGGTCATCGCCGGCGAGGTAGTAGAGACCTTTGATGCCGTCTTTCTTGAGCGCGGCAAAGCACGCACGCAACGCGGCGTGATTGTCGGTGTGGAACTGGGTGAGCGCCGGCAGAATCCACGCGTTGGTCTGACGGCGATCTTCGACGAGCACGATCGGTGTCGTGGGTCGCGCCGCGCGAATCTGCTTGACCAACGGCACGCATTTGAGCGTGACCATCGCGGCGTCCATGTTCGGCAGACAGTCAATCACGTAGACCGCCGCGTCGATCTTCACCAGCAGTTCGCCGACCGCGGCGTCCATGCGGCCGTTGCCCGAGAATCCGAGATTCACGACCGGTCGATCGAAGCGACGTCCGAGAATCGCCACGTGGGTCATGCCCGGGCGAGAGGCGCTGGCACCGTGCGTGATCGACGTGCCGTAGAACACGATCGGCTGACCGGTGCGAGGCGCGAGTCGCTCAAACGACGACCCGGGAGGGACACCGATCGACAAGCTGTCGATGCCATTGTACAGCGGCAGGTAGATCGCATACTCGCGCGTTCCCGGCGCGAGTCGCCCGATGATGCTCTGGCGAACCACCTTGGCCGTGGGGCGGGTCACGCCGACCCACCGCCATTTCCCGGCATCATCGCGTGCGTAGAGATCGAGGCCGCTCACCCCGATCGCCGTCATGTTGGGCTGGGTAATCCGCTCGCTGAACAACGTGTAGTTCGCCCAGATGGCATCGGCGTTCGTCTTGAAACGGACAAGCATTCCGGCGCTGTGTCGGCTCAGCGACCAGACCGCCGGCGTGACTGTCGCTTCAGCCTCGGCAGGGAAGCGATCAAACCACCGTTTGCGCTCGAGGTCCGGCCAGGCGCGTCCCTCGACTCCCCACTGCGACACGTCATGCCATTGCAGCAGTGGCTCTGCGGGTTGCGACGGTGCAGTCGCGGCGACGGGAGTGGTCTGCGCCAGGAGTAGTGTCCCCAGCGCACCAAGAGTGAGCGCACCACACGCGAACGAGGCAAGCGCGGCGTACTGGATTGAACGTGCGGCTCGAGCGGTCATGGCGGCTCCGTGTTGCGTTGAGGAAAGCGCCGGCAGCACGCATCGCTAGGCCGGCACCTCGCGGATGGTGCGTCGAAACAGCCCGTCGCGCAACGGAAGGGGTGACGGGCCGCGCCTGAGCTGGGCGTATGCTCGGCGCCGCCGTCAGTGGGCGCAGGCGGTCTGTACCGAGGACCTTCGATGACGCGCTTCGCGAACAGGATGCGAGGGGCTTGAGATCGCGATGCACCACGCCGCGAGCGTGCGCGAAATCGAGCGCGCCCGCTATCAACGTGATGAGCCGGATGGTTTCATCGACGGCCAACTGCTGTTCGCGCTGCAATCGCGCACGCAGCGTTTCCCCTTCGATGAACGGCATGACATAGAACAGCAATCCCTCTGCCTCACCGGAATCGAACAGCGGCAGCAAGTTCGGATGCTGCAAATTCGCGGTGACTTTGATCTCGCTGAGGAATCGTTCAGCGCCCAAGACGGCGCCGAGTTCCGGCTTCAGCACTTTGATCGCGACATCGCGATCGTGTTTGAGATCGTGCGCGAGATACACGGTGGCCATGCCGCCGGCGCCGAGTTCGCGCTCGATGCGGTAGCGATCGGCCAATGCCGTGGTGAGCCGCGCGTGCGGCGTGTCAGAGTTCACGAGGGAATCCACGCCGCGACGGCCTGCCGAATCCGTTCGTCAATGGCTGCAACCGTCCGCAACCTGTCACGCAGCACGGCCGGTGTGACCACCCCACGCCGCAACAGTGCTTGGCAGAAGTCTCGATCCTTCTCGCGTAGCGCCACCGCCTTCGAAATCCAAAGATCGTGCAGTTCGAGACACCACGCGATGACACCGCGCGTTGCTGGCGTTTCGAAACGCACCAGGCGCTCTGGCCAGCCGTCCGGGAGTCGCGCGGTGGAAGCCACCACACCCTGCGCGTAGTAGCCGAACGTGTCGTGAAACATGGAGGCCTCGCCGATGGAACCGTCGACCAGATCGGCCATGCGGCCGTCGAGATCATCACGCACCGCGACGTCCACTTCCACGGAGCGTGTGGCCTCGATCGGCAGCGCCCCGCTCATGCTGCCGTGCACGGCCTGACTGCCGATGACCAGCACCTCCGACACACCAAGCACGGCGCCCGCGGCGCGAATCGCGTGTTCAAACTGTTCCCTCGTCATGAGGCGCGTTGAATCGAGAGCGCCATTGCCACCCGCTCCGTTTGCGCGAATTCCCGGTACACCTTGGCGCGTTCTCGCGCCGACAGTATCCCGGTAAATGGTGTGACCTGTCGCAGCTCCCGAGACCACGGTGCGGGGTCAAGCAGCACCGGGATGAGCGCATCGACAGTGCGACGAAGGTGGAGTCGCCATTCGTCCAGCAGCGGTCGGGCGCCAGGATGCAGCGTGCGCATGCGCGCGAGTGACACCCGCGCTCGCGCCAGCACGACCTGCGGATCCTCGCGAAGCCGCACCGCGACCGCCGCATGCAGCGCAAGCGACCGCCGATCTTCTCGGGTGAGTGGTGGCAGGTAGCGCAGCTCCACGAAGCACCCTACCGCGTGCGCGAGACGCTCGACCGTGCGCCACGTCGGACTTTTTCGGTCTCCCTCGTACGCCGCGACCGCCGACTGCGACGTACCTGCGGCGTTCGCCAACTGTTGCTGGGTGAGGCCCACGGCCTCGCGGAGTTCGCGAATCGGGTTCATCGAAGCAATATATCTTTTCAGATATACCGCGGCTAGCAGAGACGCATTATTTGTGCGTCTCCACCTTGAGCTTCGCCCGCACTTCTGCCGCCCAGTTCGTGATCTGCACCAGCGCCGACGCGCGTTCGGCGCCCGGCTTCGCGACCACGCGCAAAAACAGGAACCGCTGCCCATCCGGCGTCACGTCGTAGTTGACGGCACTGGAGTTTGACAAGAAGGCACTGGTATTGAACAACGGCACCTGCGCACCAAGCGTGAACGTGGCGCCCGGCAGCACCGCCGCGCTGATGAGCATCTTCGCGCCGTTTTGATAGAACAGCTCGCGGCCGTTCCGCGACCACACGGGTTGCAACCCGCCTGCGACACCGGCCACCGTCCGCTGTTCACGTCGGGATGCGGTCGCACATACGCTTCATAGCGCCCCGATTCATCGGACGAATACGCGAGCCACCTCCCATCGGGCGACACCGCGGGCGCGATCTGAGCAGGCCGTCCGCATCGCCGCTGTCGAGCAGCGGCAAGATGTGCGGATGTTGTAAGCGTGCGGTCGTCCGAATTTCCGTTAGAAACCGTTCGCCGCCGAGTGCGGCGCCGAGCTCGGGGTGCAACACTTTGATCGCGACATCGCGGTCGTGCTTGAGGTCGTGCGCGAGATACACGGTGGCCATGCCACCCTGCCCAAGTTCGCGGTCGATGCGGTAACTACGGCCAAGGGCGGCAGACAGACGGTCGATGATGTCAGACATGTATGTGCGACCTACCAAAACACATCAACGCCAAGGTCGGCAAACGCCGCGTCGTTGGTCACCACGGCGCCCTTAAGCGTGAGCGCCTGCGCACCGATCAACCGATCAAATGGATCGCGGTGTGCGCTGTCCAGTTGCCCTGCGCGGATCGCCGACGCGGCGTCGACGTCGAGCAGTCGAAAACCGTCGGCCTCGACGACGTATGCAAAATCGCTGAGCATCGTCGAAGGGACGGTGAGTTTGCCAAGCCGCACTTTGGTCGCGATCTCGAACGCACTGGCCGCACTCACGTACACGACGCGATTCGGCGCCTCCAGCAACGCGCGACGAGCCGTTGGCGACAAGCGCGGACTGTCGGCGTGCCAGAAGATAAACGCGACCGTATCGAGGAGTAGCGGCTGCACCGGAGACGTCACGTGCCCCACGCGTCCGCCTCAGCGTCCTTAATCGGCGTGAAGGCGTCGTCGCTGAAACGAATGGCGTCCTTGAACCGCCCCGGCGTTGGCACGGGAACGAATGGGCGGAGCTCGGCCATGGGATGGCCGTTGACGCTGATGATATAGCCCTCGCCTGAGGCCGCGACTTCACGCACTAGGGCGGCGAGTTTGGCCTTTGCTTCTGAGATCGGAATGGTGGCCATAATAGGTCAATTTAAATTGACCTACCTGATCGGTCAACGATCCCTTCGGAATCGCTACAGGACGGGCCGTCGCGTGCCGTGGTGTGTGGCATGTTCGAAAGCGTGCGCCAGTTGCAGGAGGGCGAGATCGCCGCGCGGCTTGCCAACGATTTGCAGTCCAACCGGCAGACCATTTGCGCTGAAGCCGCCCGGTACACTGATCGCCGGGCACTGCATGAACGTCACGTACCATGCGCTCCGCATCCAGTCGATGTAGGTCGGCATCGTGACACCAGCGACACTCGTGGGATATGCGGTGGTGATGTCGAAGGGCTCGACCTGCGTTACCGGACATACATAGGCGTCATACCTGGCAAAGAACTGCGTCACGTCGCGATACATCCTGGCCTGACGCGCGCTCGCCCATGCAACGTCGGCGGCGCTCTGTCGTTCCGCCTCGGCGATCTCCCACTTGACCGTATCCTTGAAGAGGGTGGGATTCTCCCGCGACAGTTTCGCGTAGTTGCTGTGATACGTCAGATGACGCAGCGTTGGAAATGCGTCGTCGACGCCCGTGAAGTCAGGTTCTGCCTCCTCGACGACGCACCCGAGGTCGAGGAACGCCTGACGATTCGCGTTCACTACGCGTCTGATCTCGGCCTCGAACGGAAGGCCGCCCATGGTGGTGAACCAGGCAATCCGCGCGCCCTTCATGCTCTTGGCCAACGGCGCACGAAAGATCGCCGGATTGTCAGTGAGCGCCGTGGGATCGGGTACATACATGCCAGCCATGGCCGACAGGAAAAGCGCCACGTCGGCAACGGACCTCGCCATAGGGCCACTCGTCGACAAGGGCGACCACGAACCATCCTCGTCGGGGACGCGTCCAGGTGATGGACGAAATCCCACCACGTTATTCCAGGCCGCAGGATTGCGCAGCGAACCGCCAGTGTCACTGCCGTCGGCGATTGGCAGCAAATTCGCATTGAGCGCGCAGGCCGCGCCACCGCTCGACCCACCGACCGTCTTCTGCAGGTTGAAGCCGTTGCGCGTGGCGCCGAACACTTCATTGAACGTGTTCGACCCGGCACCGAACTCCGGCGTGTTCGTCTTGCCGATCGTAATCGCTCCCGCGGCGCGAATGCGTTTCACAATCAGTGCGTCGGCTGTGGGCACGTTGTTCGCATAGAGCCGGGAGCCCTTGGTCGTGCGAATGCCTGCCGTATCGACGAGATCCTTGTGCGCGATGGGCAGGCCGTGCAACGGCCCGAGTGGTTCGCCACGCGCTTGTCGCTCGTCTGCCTCCCTCGCCCAGACGCGTGCCTTGTCCGGTACCAGCGTGACGATCGCGTTGACGATCGGATTGACGCGATCAATGCGGGCGAGATGCGCCTCGAGCACTTCGCGCGCCGACACATCCTTGCGACGAATGCGCGCCGCCAGCTCGGTGGCGGAGAGCACGGTGAGCTCGTCAGGGGACGCGTGCGCATTCACGTTCGGGGTGTGATCAGCCATGCCAAGAGTGTCGGATGGGGTACGCGCCTGGGCAAGATCGGGGAGTGCCCCAGTCATGGCGGCAGCGCCGAGCAACTGCGCGAAGGAACGGCGGGAGAGTTCGGTCATGGTTGGTCGTTTATCCACCCGGCAAGTGATTCACCTTGTCGCAATCGCACCACGTAATCGTGAACCCGTTGCGCAAAATGAACGCGCGGCGATACACCTCTAGCTGCGTCAACGCGTCGTCGCCGCGACCGGCACGGGCCAACATCGCGCTGTACCACGCAAAGCTGTAGCCCACCCACTGATCACTGCCGTACTGCGACCGCTGATCCAGTGTCCGCTGCACGACTACGCTGTCGGTTGGACGGTCAATCGTCAACAGCCCCAGCGGATGGATCGCCAT
>JANMKU010000080.1:0-3263 GCA_031372205.1 Gemmatimonadaceae bacterium
CACTCTGATTGGCAACCAGTGACACGCCGTCTGTGTCTCACCTACACACCTTCACTCCGGTTCCGGAGTTCGACCAGATGAAATCGTATCGTTTGCCCGCGTTTGCCGCCATCGCGTTCGCCATTGCTTGTGGCGCATCCAATCCCGATGTGGCCGCCACCGCCGCAGGTCAGCAACTCTCGGTGACGAGATTGGCGGACATTCTTGGTAACTCGCAGGCGCCACTCGAAAAGGACGTCGCGCGCACGATTGCCGAACTCTGGCTGAACTATCAGCTGGTGGGCGCTGCGTCAGCCAAGGGCGACTCGCTGAAAGATCCGAAGCTCATGGACTACGCGCTGTGGTCCAACATCGACAACATTCGCGTCAAGAAGTTCTATGACGAAGTGTCCAAAGGCTGGGACGCCGCGTCGAATGGCAGCGATGAGGAACGGTACAACAAGGGCGAGGCGTTCGCTGCTCGGCACATTCTCGTTAAAGTCGACGCTGGTGCTACGCCGGAAGTGAAGGCGGCAGCGAAGAAAAAGGCCGACGGGATTCGTGCAGAAGCGACACCGGCCAATTTCGTCAAGCTGGCGGCCAAGAGCGACGAACCGGGCGCCGCGGAGCGAGGTGGCGATCTCGGTCTGTTCGCCAAGGGCATGATGGTGCCGGAGTTCGAAAAGTGCGTCGTCGCCATCAAGCCGGGCGAAATCTCGCCCGTGTGCGAGACGTCGTTCGGCTTCCACGTGATCTATCGCTCGCCGTATGCGGACGTGAAGGACAAGTTCGCGCCGGTCGCCAAACAGCGAAACGTGACGATGGCCGAGAGCACGTACTTGAGTAAGGTGGAAACGAGCAACGGCGTCAAACTCGGTTCGAATGTTGCCGTCAAGGCGAAAGCCATAGCGCGCAACCCAATCGGCTTTGCCAAGGACAACTCGGAGATCGCAACGTACAAGGGCGGCGCGCTGACGGCCGCGGAATTCGGCAACTGGATTTCCGCCTACCCGCCGCAATCGCAGATTCGTCCGCAGTTGCTACAGGCTCCCGACACGCTCGTCGAGAAGTTCGTCAAGCAGATCGTCCGGAATGAGTTGGTGTTGCGTCAAGCGGACAGCGCCAAGGCCAAGATTGATACGGCGGAACTTTCGAATTTGTATCTCAATTTCCGCAATGCGCTGACCCAGACATGGACCCAGCTTGGCGTCGAGCCAAGCAAACTGGCGGACAGCGCGAAGGCGACGAAGGCGGATGCGGCGAAGATCGCGGCGAAGCATCTCGACCTCTTCTTTGACAAATTGATCAAGAACGAAGCGCAGTTTGTCGAAATTCCGTACCCGCTCGCGCGCGCTCTGCAATCCAAGTACGAGTACTCGGTCAATGACGCGGGGCTCGACAAGGTGGTCGAGCGCGCGAAGGCGATTCGTGCGACCGCGGACTCACTGCGCTTGCAGAAGTCGCCAGCACCGGGAGCGCCCGCACCGGGTGCGGCGCCGGTTCCGAAGGTCGGTGGTGACACTGCGCTTACAACGCCCCCCAAGGTCAAGAAACCGTAGTGAACGGTTGGTGAGTGGCAGTTCGCGGGGGGCCGCCAACCGGCGGTCCCCCGTTCTGTTTCGCAGGCGGAGGATCCTCTTCGTGCTGTTCGGGTAGGTTGTCGACATGCGCACAGATGTCTCGAATCGGAGTGCTTGAACCATGTTCCACGCCCGTCATCTGTTCGCGGCCGCCCTCTTGTGCGTCGCTCCCATCGTTTCGCTGTCCGCGCAAGGTGCGGTCGCGCCGTCGACCACGCGAGCACCAGCGGATACCGCACGAAGCAAAGGCGTCCAAGTCGACGGAGTTGCCGCGATCGTGGGCGATCAGGTCATCCTGATCTCGGAAGTGCTGGCCGAGGTCAACCGCCGCCGGGCGGGGGGCGCGGCGGTGAACAACGCCGCCGATCTGGCGCAATTGCAGTCGCGCGTCGTGGAGGAATTGGTCGAGGCGGAACTGCTGGTGCAGAAAGCGAAGAGCGAAAAAATTGAGGCGCACGACGCCGACGTGACGCGTACGCACAACGACAACCAGCAAAAAGTCCGCTCGCAGTTCCAAACCGATGTGGAGTTTCGCGCCGCGCTCAAGGAGGCGGGATTCGGTTCGCTTGATGAATGGCGCAAGATGCAAACCGACCTGATCAAGCGTGATAACATGCAACGGGATCTGGTGCAGAAGTTGCGCCGCGATGGCAAGATGACCGCCGTCAACGTGAGTGAAACGGAAGTCTCGGACGCGTTCACGTCGAACAAGGAACGGCTGCCGCGCAAAGAGGCCCGGGTGGGCTTTCGGCAGATTGTCATCGCGACGCGTCCGTCTGAGGGAGCCAAACTGCGCGCGCGTGCGAAAGCCGATTCGGTGCGTGCAGAGTTGGAACTGCATCCAAACGACTTCGAGACGATTGCCAAGAAGGAGTCGATGGATCCCGCGTCACGAGAGCTTGGTGGGGATCTCGGATGGAATCGTCGGGGCCGCATGGTTGCCGAATTTGACCGGGTCATGTTTGGGCTCAATCCCGGCGTCATCAGTCCCG
This sequence comes from Gemmatimonadaceae bacterium, assembly GCA_031372205.1. Lineage (GTDB taxonomy): Bacteria > Gemmatimonadota > Gemmatimonadetes > Gemmatimonadales > Gemmatimonadaceae > Gemmatimonas. Next base: position 2,552 of record JANMKU010000080.1, read on the forward strand.
TGTTCGAGAGCAGCTTTGGCTATCACATCGTGCGCGTTGATCGCGTGCAGCCAGCCGAAGTGAAGTCGCGCCACATTCTGATTCGTCCGTCCCTCGATTCCGCCGATGCAACGCGGGCCAAGGCGGTCGCAGTCGAAGTGGCGAAAGCCTGGCGCGGTGGCGCGGCGTACGATTCGCTATCGCTCAAGCACCACGACGACGCGGGCGCTGAGGAAAAGACCATTCCGGAGTATCCGCGCGACTCGTTGCCTGAAGCATACCGGAATGCGATCGAAGGCAAAAAACTGAACGAAATCCTCGATCCGTTCCCCATCGCCGATGCGCAATCGGGTTCCAACAAATTCGTTGTCGCGCAGATCACGTTTCTCGATGAGGCCGGAGAGTACACGCTGCCAGAAATGCGGGCGAAGATTCGTTCGCAACTCTCCGAGGAGCACAGCATGCGTCGGCTGATTGACACGCTCAAGAAGCAGAATTACGTGTCCATCCGTTTCGATCCGGCGAAAAAGCCCGTCGCCATCCAGCCCTAAAGGCGTTTCATGCACCGGGTGGCGATTACGCTCGGTGATCCGCGCGGCATTGGTCCGGAAATCGTCGCGCGTGCACTCGCGGATGATCGTGTACGCGCGCTGAACGCGAGATGGGTCATCGTCGGTCCGACCGGCACTGGCGTCACGGTGGACGAGGTCATCGGCGGTTGGGTGCCAATGAG
>JANMKU010000103.1:0-21832 GCA_031372205.1 Gemmatimonadaceae bacterium
GCCAACAGCCACCGGCCACGTCGCGGCGACAACGGCGAGCACGGACAATGCGCGGGTCACTGGATTCTCAGATGCAGGAGGGTGGTGGACGCCCCGACCGCGTCGGCGGAGCACGGCGACAGGATAGTGTATGCGCCGCGCCGCCGACAGGAGGGCCCCACCGCCGGGCCTAACCCCCCTTACTCGGACCTTACACGGGCTTGGCCACGCCGCGCAGTTCGTTGGCTGCCCGCTCAAGAATGTCTTTGATGCGATTGATCTCGTCGGCACTGCGTCGACCGTTCATCATGGCCGCGCCGAACTCCTTGGTGAGTGCGATCATCGCGTCGCGGGCCGGGCGAACGCCATCTCCAAAGACCGCGTCGCCGATGTCGCTGACGCGCTGAAAGAGCTCGTCGACAGCAGATCGATTTTCCAGCAGATGCGCCCGTCCGGCGTCAGTGATGGCATACACCTTCTTGCCGCCCTCTTCGGGGGTGGCGACGGCATAGCCGAGATCTTCGAGCAATGTCAGCGTCGGATAGACGGCGCCGGCGCTGGGTGTGTAGCGACCGCCCGACCGTTCCTCCAGTTCCTTGATGATCTCGTAGCCATGCCGAGGTTTTTCGTCGAGCAGACGGAGAATTACGAGCTTGAGGTCACCCTGCTCGAACATCCTCCCGCCGCCAAACGGTCCTCGGCGCTTTGGCCCGCCGCCGCCGAAAAAGGCGCTGAAGTCTGCGTCGAGTCCAGCCCAGCCGCGTCGACCGCGGCAGTCATCGTTCGGTTGCCTGTGGTGCCACATGTGTATCTCCTTTGCGATATAGCGTGCGTAATGACGTACGATACTACTTCGATACTACTTACGCACTATCTTACGATATATCTTGGCGCATGTCAAGGGGAGGCGTACATTCGACCGATGACATCCTTTGCACGCACCTTCAAAAGCACGTGTGCACGAAGCCTTGCACGCTCCGTCCCGACGGTTGTCGTCGCGCTTGCCGGCGTAGTCGCGACGGCGAGTCCCGCGCTGTCGCAGAGCGCAGCGGACACGAGTTGGAGCGCGCTGCGTTCGACGTTTCGCCAGTACACGGCGAGTGACAGCATTGTGGGGGCCTCACTCGTGACGATGCGTCACGGATTGGTCGTCGGGCGCGATAACGTCGGCTTCGGGGATCGCGCGCTGCGTGAACCGATCACGGATGCGACGCTCTATCACTGGGGCTCCATTACCAAGACGCTGACGGCAATTGCCATCATGCAGCTGCGCGATCGCGGCAAGCTCCGGCTCGACGACCGCATCACGCAGTATCTCCCTGAACTGCGTCAGGTGCACAGTGCGTTCGGCTCCATGGACGACATCACGTTGCGCATGCTGATGTCGCACAGCGCCGGTACAAGAAACGGCACGTGGCCCTATAGTGACGACGCGGCGTGGCAACCGTTCGAGCCCACGCGATGGGAACAGTTGGTCGCCATGATGCCGTATCAACAGCTCAACTTCGCACCGGGTTCGCGCTACGGGTACAGCAATCCGGGCTTCATTTACCTTGCACGCGTTATCGAACAGCTGACCGGCGACCCGTGGATTCATTACATCCAGAAGAACATCTGGACGCCGCTCGGCTTGACGCACAGTTACGTCAACACGACGCCATATCACCTCGCGGCGGATCGCTCGAACAACTATACGGTGCGTCGCGACTCCTCGAGTGGCGCACTTGCCGTGCTCGCGAACGGTCGCGAGTTCAACCCCGGCATCACGATTCCAAACGGCGGATGGAACGCGCCAGTTGGCGATCTGGTCGTGTACGCCGCGTTTCTCACCAATGCGACGGGCGACGACACGGCCCGGCAACGACTGTATGACACGATCTTGTCGCGCCGATCGCTGGATGAGATGTGGACGGCGATTGTACCGCTCGATGCAGCAAACCCCAAGGAGGGCGCCATGGGCTTGTCCTTCTTCCTATACGAGCGCGGCGCCGAACGGGTGATCGGCCACACCGGTTCACAGGCAGGATTTCGTGCGTTCCTGTATTTCAATCCGCGTTCGGCCCGTGCCGTGATCGCCGCGTACAACACCAGCAGCAACGTGGAGCTGTCCGGTGCTCGCGCCAACGAGCGCGCACTCAACGAGGCCGTGTTTCGCTATCTCTCGCTCAGCAAGTAGCGTATCGATCGTCCGACTGGAACCAGTTTGCCCGGGCGATCCCGTCTACAGCCAGAGCGCCGACTGATCAATGGTCGCGACGGAACGCACGCCACACAGCTTCATCGCCAGTTCGAGTTCGTTGCGCAGAATGTCAATCACTCGTGTGACACCTGCGGCCCCACCAACCGCGAGTCCGAACACATACGGCCGCCCGATAAGCACCGCCTGAGCGCCGAGCGCGAGCGCTTTGACGATGTCTGTACCTCGACGAATGCCGCCGTCCACCAGCACCGGCACGCGTCCCGCCACCTGCCGTGCCACGCGCGGTAGTGCATCGATGGTTGCCGGTACGGTGTCGAGATTGCGCGCACCGTGATTGGAGACGATGATGCCGTCCGCACCGGAGGCAATCGCGAGTTCGGCATCGTCTGGGTCGAGAATGCCCTTGAGCAGCACCGGAACCCGGGCAATGGAGCGCAGCCATTCGATGTCGCGCCAGGTGATGCAAATGCGATCGGGGGCGATCACGCCACGATGGGTGCTTGATTCATCGCGCAGATGTGGCGTGTTGATACCGGCCGGCAACGCGAACTTGGCCTTGATCATGCGATCGCGTGCGCCGAGCGTCGGGGTGTCGACGGTCACGCAGAGCGCCTGACACCCGGCGTCTTCCGCCTGCTGCACCAGGTCGTGCGTGTATACGCGATCCGACTGCACGTAGAGCTGAAACCAGAGTGGCGCCGTGGCGACGGCCGCGATGTCTTGAATGGACTGCGTACTTGCCGTACTGACCACGAATGCGGTCGACGCGGCGCCGGCACCCTGTGCGGTCGCCAGCTCGCCGTCGGTGTGCGTCATGCGCTGGTACGCGGTTGGCGCGAGCAGCAGCGGCGTTGCATGCATGTGACCGAACAGTGTGGTGCGCAGATCCACGTTCGCCACATCGACCAATACGCGCGGCCTCAGGGACAACGCCGCATAGCGTTCGCGATTCCAGCGCAGGGAATGCTCGTCTGCGGCACCGGACGCGACGTACTCGTACGTCATGTGCGTCATGACCTCCCTGGCCAGGAGTTCGACATCGTCGAGACTGACGATGTCTTGCAGTCCCTCTGCGGTGGCGTTCATTCCTGCGTCGTCTCCATCTCGCGGTAAATCTCGTTGAATGCGTGACCTCAACCATGGCGGCGGTCGCACTGGGTTGCCAGTTGGCACCTCGATAAGGTGAAGCATGAGTTCAATGTTTTCAGTGGTTCGCAGTGGTTTACGGTGGTAGGCATGCGCGCCGCTTGCCAGCGACGCGGTTCTGTCGGCACGTTACCACGGCTCAATCCTACCGACACCGTCTCTCGTCCAGACTCCTGCCATGTCCTGCTGCTTTCCACCTGTTCGCGTTGGTGCCGCCGCGCTGCTATTGCTCGGCGCGCCGATCGCCGCACAAACACCACCTGTCGCCGCGCCTCCCGCGCAACCGCCGACAGGTGGTGACGCGGCCGCGGCGGCGCGTCGTGGCCCACGTCCGTATGCCCAGGTTATTCCCTTACGCGCACACACGGAAAGGGGCGGCATTACCGTGCACCGGGTAGACGATCGGTACTTCTTTGAAGTGCCGGACTCCCTGATTGGTCGCGACTTTCTGATGGTCACACGAGTGGCTGGCGTGCCGGCGGGTTCTGGCGGCTTCCAGAGCGCCGGCAGCTCCCTCAACGAACGCATGATTCGCTGGGAGCGTGTCGCGGAACGTGTGCTGCTCAAGAGCATCAGCACCGATGCGGTGGCCGACGATACGCTTCCCATTGCCAAGAGCGTCGCCCAAAACAATTACGCCCCAATACTCGGCGCGTTTCCGATTTCGGCGTTCACCAGCGACAGCAGTGCGTACGTGATCGACGTAACCGATTTTTTCTCCACCGACAATCCGGCCACCTCGGGATTGAGTGCGGATCAACGGCGCACGTATGGGGTGCGCCGGTATGACCCGGCCCGCAGCTACATCAGCAGTGTGCGCGGTTTCCCCATCAACATCGAAGTGCGGCAGGTGCAAACCTTCGACGCCGCGACGCCGCCGGACGACCGCAATGGTGCCACCGTGACGATGGAGACACGACAGTCGCTGCTGCTGTTGCCCAAAGTGGCGATGCGACCGCGCAACTTCGATCCTCGTGTCGGCTTCTTCAGTCTGGACCGTGTCAACTACGGATTGGACGAACAGAAAGCGGCGAGCCAGGAGTTCATTACCCGCTGGCGATTGGAGCCCAAAGACCCGGCTGCGTATGCGCGCGGAGAACTGGTCGAGCCGATCAAACCAATCGTGTACTACATCGACGCTGGTACGCCGGCGCGCTGGAAGCGCTACGTGAAGGAGGGCGTCGAGAATTGGCAGAAAGTCTTTGAGAAAGCCGGATTCAAAAACGCCATTGTCGCCAGAGATGTGCCCACGAAGGCGCAGGACCCGGACTTCGATCCCGACGATGCGCGCTACTCGATGGTGCGCTGGGCGGCGAGCCTCGTGCGCAATGCCACAGGCCCGCACACGCATGATCCGCGCTCAGGGGAGATCATCAACAGCGAGATCACGTGGTATCACAATCACATGCGGTCGTATCGCAATTGGCTCATTATGGAGACCGGCGCATCCAACCCCGCGGCGCGTTCGCTCGACATTCCGGAAGAGCTGATGGGCGAAACGATGCGGCAAGTCATCACACACGAGATTGGCCACGCGCTGGGATTGCAACACAACATGATGGCGTCGGCGTCGTTCCCCACCGACTCACTGCGGAGTCCGACGTTCACGAGCACGTACGGCGTCAGTGCGACGATCATGGACTACGCCCGTCAGAACTACATCGCGCAACCTGGGGATGGCCTCAAGACCAAGGACTTCATTCGTCGGCTTGGACCCTTCGACGATTTCGCCATCAACTGGGGATACCGCGTGATTGCCGTCAAGAGTGCGGACGAGGAGAAACCCACACTCAATCGGTGGCTCACGCAGCAGTCGGGGCCATTTCCGTATCGCTACGTGTCGCAGGGACTGGGTAGCAGCGACCCGCGCAATCAGACGGAGGACCTTGGTGACGATCCGGTCAAATCGTCGACCTATGCGGTGATGAATTACAAACGGATGATCCCGCAACTCGTGTCGTGGACGACCACGCCCGGTGACGACTACGCGGACCTGCAGGAGTTGTACGAAGAAGCCATCGGTCGCTGGGCCGGTTACATGGGGCATGTGGCGACGGTGATTGGCGGTGTGAACGTCGATCTGAAAACGGCCGATCAGGCGGGGGCCGTGTTTCGCGTGGTGCCCAAGGCGCAGCAACGAGCGGCGCTCGCATTCCTGAGTGAGCAGGTATTCACGACACCCGAGTGGCTGCAGCCGAAAGACATCATCTCACGCATCGGGCCGAGCACGGTGTTGGCGGCGCGTCAAGCGGGCACGGTTTCGTCGCTCCTGAGCAGCGCGCGACTCGGCCGCTTAGCCGAAGCCGAGAAGTTTGACCCGGCGAATGCGTATCCGCTGGCCGAGTTCATGGCCGACCTCAAGCGCAGTCTGTTTACGGCCGGCGGCACGTCGCCTGACGCGAACCGCCGCCAGCTGCAGCGCGTGTATCTACAGCGCCTCGACGCGCTGATCAACCCACCGGCGCCCGCTCCTGCGCCGGTTGGCGGGGCGGCAGGCCCCGGCGTCGCCCCCGCGAGACCCGTGCCGTTTGTGACGGCGCCGAACGTGCCGCAGAGTGATCTGCCGGCGTTGGCGCGCGCCCAGTTACGCGAGCTTCAGCGTGAAGCGAGGACCGCTGGTGCGGCGTCTGCGAGTGCGGTGGCGCGGGCGCACTGGAGCGACGTAGTGGATCGCGTGACAACGATCCTGGAGCCCAGGCGATAGCGTGGTGCGGCGGACAAACGGCGACGAACAAGACGGAATTGCGGTGACGACAAACAACAACCACAACAACTGACTGTTTTTCTGTTTTGCTGTTTTGCTGTTGCCGTATTGCTGACAGTGCCGTCAGTCCCGCATGTAGTGGCAGGAATAGCCACCCACGTTCTTTTGCAAGTAGTCCTGATGATACGCCTCGGCGGAGTACCATGTCGACGCGGCGCTGATCTCCGTCGAAATCGGCTTTTTCCATTTGCCCGACGCGTCAACGCGCGCTTTCACAGCGGTTGCCGTTACGTGTTGTTCCGGCGACGTGTAGAAAATGGCCGAGCGATACTGCGTGCCAACATCGTTGCCCTGGCGGTTGAGCGTGGTCGGGTCGTGCAGTTTGAAAAACCACTGCTCCAGCAAGGTCTCGTAGCTCAAGACCGACGGGTCAAACGTGAGGCGAATCGCCTCGGCGTGGCCTGACTTGCTATCGTGCGTATCGTGGTACGTGGGGTTCTCGAGCCATCCGCCAGTGTAGCCAACATCCGTCTCGAGCACCCCGGGTACAGCCCGCAGGATTTCTTCGACACCCCAGAAGCATCCGCCAGCAAGGATCGCGGTCTCGTGTGGTGGCACCGCAGACGATGCGGAAGCGGCCGTTGCGTTGTTCATGGGACAGGTCTCAGTGGCGACGATGAAGGGCGACGCAAAACGCGCGCAGGCATTGGAAGAAGGACCTGGGCAAGATAGCCAAATCGTGCCCCGTCGGTTCAGTCAGACTCGGCGTCTGGTACCGGCGGCGGCGACGACGCGTGTATGCTCGGGCTCGCCACGACCGTCCACGAACTGCACGTAGCCGCGGGTGTGGCTGTTGACCGACGTGTGATTCAATGGCAGCTTCTGTCCTTGGTAGCGCGTCGCGACGAAGCGACGGCACTGCATGGCCGCGCGCACGCGCAGCGCGTGCACGCGCATCGTGCGCTCTGGCATCGTGCTCTGTCGCATCGTGCACCTGCCCGATTATCGGCAGACTAACACCGGGACATAGCGATGGATGAGACTGCGGCTGCAACGGGACGAGCGTCTGCTACCGGCAGCGCCGGTTCCGTCGACGAAGTATCGCGCATTCGCGACATTATCTTCGGCGCGAACATGCGCGACTACGAGCGCCGGTTCGAGTTGCTCGAACAGCGCCTCATGCAAGAGTTGACGGCGCTCCGTGCGGACCTCAGTGCGCGATTTGAGCACGGCGACACGGCCACGAGTGCAGAGTTCGACCGCGTGCATGATCGGGTCACCTCCGAAGTGCTTCAGCTGCAGGCGCGCCTCCAGTCCGAGACGGATTCCCGTCACAGTTCCGTGCACGAGATGCATGACGCCGTGCAGCACGCACGCGACGCGTCGGAGATGAGCGTGACGGAACTCCGAACCCTGCTTGAAGCACGTGCACACGAACTACGCGACGGCAAAACCGATCGCCATCAGCTCGGCGCATTGCTCCGGCAGATCGGGGAGACGTTACAGGCGCCGTCGTCGGACATGCCCGGGTGAACGAAAACGTCGGACGCTCGACGTCGGTCCCAGGGTCGGACGCGAGCGTCGCGGAACTTCGGCGCCTGCTGCTGGGGGTTGAGCAACGGCAGATCGCCCACATCACGGAACGCATGGATGATCCGATCATCCGTGCACAAGAGATGGCCAATGTGCTGCCCGATGCTGTTCGCGTGCGCCTGGCGCGTGATTCCCGCACGGCTGATACGCAGCTCGCCGACGCCTTGCGGCCCACGATCAGCAGTGCGCTAGAGCAAGCAGTCACGCGCGATCCGACACCATTTGCCAACGCGCTCTTCCCAGCCCTTGGCCCAGCAATCCGCGCCGCCGTATCGGAAATGCTGACGCGGGCACTCGGTTCGCTCGACTCGGCACTGAAGAACACATTTTCGCCGCAGGGGGTGCGCTGGCGACTTGAGGCGTGGCGCACCCGTCGCCCCTTCGCCGAAGTCGTCATGCTGCGCACGCTGGTCTATCGCGTGGAGCAGGTGATGTTGATCGACCGTCGGACGGGTTTGCCGCTCCTGCACTTGCTCTCGTCCGCGATCCAGCCGAAGGATGCTGACGAACGATCGGCCATGATGTCTGGTATGCTCACCGCGATCCGCGACTATGTGCAGGATGCGTTCGGCGCACCGGAGAGTGCAACACTCGACGCGTTCTCCGTTGGCGAGCTCGCGGTGTGCATGGAGCAGGGACCGCGCGCCCTCGTCGCCGCGGTAGTCCGCGGTGCACCGCCGCCGGAACTGCGGCTCCGGCTCCGTGAGATCGTGGAGTCGCTTCACCAACAATTCGGTGTGGCGTTCGCACGGTTTGACGGCGACGCCGAACCGTTTGAGCTGGCGCGCCCTACACTGGAGCGTGCCCTGCACCTGCCCGAATCGGCGGCTCCACCGAAGCGACGCTCGCCGACCGGCGCGATTCTCGTCGTCGCCCTGGCGGTGCTGGCGATCGCCGTGCTGGCCGACATCTGGTGGTATCGTGGGTACCGGTTCCGTCAATACGTCGAGCGGTTGCGCGCTGAACCCGGGATTGTGGTTACCGACGCGTCACGGAGCGGTTTCGGGTTTCGCGTGGCCGGACTCCGTGATCCTGATGCCAGTGATCCAAAGACGCTGCGACGTGGCATTGCCTACGATTCGGTGCGCACCGTCGAGCGATGGGCTTCGTACTTGTCACTCGATGCCGCGCTGACACTGCGACGGGTGGAGCGTCGAGTTGGAGCGCCTCCGGGCGTTCGCCTCAGCGTGCGAGGAGATACGCTGACCGTGAGTGGTTCGGCGACCTCCACATGGCGCGATACGGCACGCCCACTCGCGCTCGCGACGCCTGGCGTTCGCATCTGGAACGATGCCGACCTTCGGGTTGGCATCCGCGCTCGCGGTGACTCCATCGCCCGCAGTATCTCCAACGAGCCCATTCGCTTTGCGCTGTCGTCGAGCGTGCTGACCGACGACGAGCTGTCGCGGGTGCACAGTATGGCGACCGACCTGCAAGCGCTGCTGGCGTTGGCACCGCTTGACGGTGGTGTCGTGTCTGTTGCCGTTGGAGGATTCACCGATCCCACTGGCACGGACAGCCTCAACACTCGGCTGGCAGCCGAACGGGCGTCCGTCGTGCGCGCCGCTCTGGTATCGGCGGGCGTCCCAGAGTCCGCGTTGAGCAGCGCCGCCGCGGAGAATGATGCGACGCTCCGTCAACGGCTCACTGCCGTTCGCGTGAGTATTCGCTGGAGTGCGCCGGTGTCACCGCCGTGAACCGGGAATGATTCAGAAGAAGATCTGCCTCGTCGGCGCACTCGCCGTTGGCAAGACCAGTCTTGTTTCACGCTTTGTGCGCAGCATGTTCCCGGAGCGGCACCTCTCTACGGTGGGTGTGAAGATCGATCGCAAATTTGTCCGCGTTGGCGACGACGACGTTGGCCTCATCATCTGGGACCTCGCTGGCGAGGACGCGTTCGATCACGTTCGCGCGCAATATCTGCGCGGCAGTGCGGGCTTTGTGTTTGTCGCCGATGGCACCCGACCACACACGATTGACACCGCCATGCGGCTCCAACAGCGCACCGAATTGGAGTACGGTCCCGTGCCGTTCGTACTGGCGGCGAACAAGTGCGATCTCCGCGACGAATGGACGCTCGCTAGCAGCGCGCTGACTGGGCTGACGAGGAAGGGCTGGAGTGGTATCGCCTGCAGTGCGCTTGATGGCACTGGCGTCGAGAGTGTGTTCCGCACGCTCACCGAACGCATGCTGACAGGTTAGGAGCGGCCAACGGCCGTACGCTAGGGACTCTCGAGCGCGCGCTGCACGAACCGCTCCAGATCACTGGTGGTGAATGGTTTGCGCAACAGCTCGGCCTGTCGACCGACGGCGCCGAGCTGTACGTCGCGGGCCGCATCACCCGTGATGACCACGACGCGAAGTGCCGGTATTCGGTCAACAAGCAGCATCGCGAGGGCGTCGCCGCGCATACCGGGCATCGTCAGGTCGGTGACGAGTACGTCGAACGCCGTGCCCACGCGATCCACGATCGCGATCGCCTCCTCGGCATTCCCGGCCGACGACACGCTATGCCCGAATCGTGTGAGGACACGCGCCAGTGCCGTGCGCACACTGGGATCGTCGTCCACGAGCAGCACACGCCCGCGTTGCGTGGTGTCGTGCGGCCGCAACGCCTCAATGCCGGCCGGCGGCGTGGGGTTGAGCGCCTTAGGGAAAAAGACGGAGAAGGTGCTGCCGCGCGTGGGCTCACTCAGCACGTGAATCGCGCCGCCGCACTGCTGCACAATCCCGTACACGGTCGGCAGGCCGAGTCCTGTCCCCTTACCGGATTTCGTGGTGAAGAACGGCTCGAAAATTCGCGACTGCACCTCCGCATCCATGCCCGTGCCGTTGTCGCGCACAATCAGTCGATAGTACTCGGCATCGTCCAGTCGCACGCCGAGCGGCGCGCCATTGATGCGTGGATCGAAAGGACCCGTATCGATGTACAACGCGCCGCCCTGTGGCATCGCGTCGCGAGCGTTGAGCGCGAGGTTGAGCAGGACTTGCTCGAGTTGCCCTTCGTCCGCGCGCACCTGATAGGGTTCGTCGCCCAGTTCGCACTCGATCGTGATCGCCGGTCCGATCAATCGGTGCAGCATGAGGATGGAATCTTTGACAATGCGTCGCAGATCGAAGGTGCGTGGCGCGCTCCACTGGCGTTGCCCGAACGACAGTAACTGCCGAGTCAGGGTCGACGCGCGACTGGCAGCATCGCGGATGACCTGCAAATCGTTGGTGCGCGGGTCTCCCGACGTGGTGTCCGCCAGCAGCACTTCGGCGGACACCAGCACGGCCGTCATCAAACTATTGAAATCGTGTGCGACACCACCGGCCAGTCGGCCAACGGCTTCGAGCTTTTGCGACTGCCGCAATTGCGTCTCGAGCTCCTGCTGCGCGCTGATATCCCGCAGCACAATCAGATGGTGCCCGATCGTGTAGTGGGCGCGGATTGAATAGTCAACGACCCGCGAAAATCCATCGCGCGGACGAAGACGGCCGTGTCCGCGCTCGGCGCCGATCTCGAGGATGCGCGACCAGCTGGCCAGCAGCTGGCGCCCGGACTCGTCGTCAAGCATCGCTTCGAACGGGTGGCCACGTACATCCGCATCGTGTGCGGAGAGCATCGTGCGCGCCGCATCATTGAGGTCGACGATGCGATGCTCGTCGTCGAGCGAGAACATCGCATCCAGTGAATGCTCGAACACCGCGCGATATCCTTCGGCCTCGGCGCGAATGATCAGCTCCTGACGCCGCCGATCGGCAACATCGCGCACCGAACAGACCAACCGGTCCGCCGCATCGATCGGCTGTTGCACCGTGAGTTCCACGTCGACAAAACCATCGTCACGCCGATGCAGTCGTGTTTCCCGACGATCGAATCCCAACCGCTCGGCCGACGAGAGCCAGGCGCGAACGCGCGCTGCAGAGTCAATCGCTGAGAGTTCGATGAGACCCACGCCTCGCAGCGAGGCCGCGTCGGCACCGATGACCCCCGTGCAGTCGCCAGCCGCCGCGAGAATTCGGCCCTCGCGATCGATCAGCCAATGCATATCCCCGGCGGGTTGCGCCGACAGTGCGCGGAAGAGGGCGGGCAGCTCGCGCTCTTTGGGTGGACTGTGGTTACTGCTGGGTGCGTGCATTCGAGAACTTGGAGTCGGTCCTGCTCGCCTTCAGCCCGATCGAAGGGCTAACGCTTCCTGTCCCCGGATGATACGTCCGCACAGCGCGCTGTTCAACGTTGGCGCGACAAAACCCGTCACCCGCGCGCGTTCGTTTGGCGCTCGCTATGATTGGGGATGTTGCCACGTCCGTCTGTCCGCTTCGCTGGGCTCGTGCCGCCAGGCATCGCATGGCTGTTCGCGGCGTCTCTGGCGCTCAGCGCCTGTGGCGGTGCGCCAACCGCTCCCGCCAGCGCGGTACCGGCACCGGCGACGAATTTGGGGTACGTCTCGTATGTCAGCGGCAGCATTGTCGACGTGCAGACCAATCCGGTGGGCGGTGCACTGCTCGCCGGTGGCGGCACCGACAGCGATGCAGGTATGCAGTGGCTGCTCGCGCAGGGTGGTGCGCTCGGCACGCGCGCGTTCGGCGATGTGGTGGTGCTGCGCACCAGCGGATCCAACGGCTACAACGCGTATCTCGAAGCCTTCGGCGCGAACTCCGTGACCAGTATTGTCATCAGCAGCATGGCCGGTGCGAACAATGATGTCGTGGCGAATGCGATTGCCCGCGCTGAAGTCATTTTTCTAGCGGGTGGTGATCAGTCGACGTACGTGAACTTGTGGACCGGGACGGCGCTGCAACGCGCGGTCAACAAACGCGTGTCGGAAGGGTATCCGATCGGGGGGACCAGCGCCGGCCTCGCGGTGCTCGGCCCGTTTGTGTACGCGGCACTGGATGTATCGTCGACGTCAGCACAGGTGCTGGCCAATCCGTACGATGCGTCGGTCACGATTGCCGACGCGCTGTTCACGGTGCCACTGCTCCCCAACGTCATCACGGACTCGCACTTTGTGGTGCGCAACCGCATGGGTCGATTGGTCACCTTTCTCGCCCGCCTGCAGCAAGATGGTCGCGCGTCGGCTCCCCGCGGCATCGGCATTGACGAACGGTCGGCGGTGGGCATTTCGAAGACCGGCGTCGCGACGGTGTTTGGCGCAGGGAACGGCGCATACCTGCTCAGTGTGAACACGTCGGCGTTTCGTCAATGCATCAACAGTGCACCGGCGACACCACTGTCGATTGCTCCGGTGACGACCGTCAACGTGCCGGTGGGTTCACAATTCAACCTTGCGACTTGGACGAGCGCGACATCCGTGTCGTATACGCTCAGCGCGGTCAACGGTGTGTTAACGTCGTCGTCAGGGTCTGTTTACTAGTCCGGCGATAGTGCACGGCACGCTCAGTAGCGCCAGCTTTTGAGATCCGCTCCCGCGGGTGCGAACTGCTCCATATGCTTGGCCATCTTCGGCAGCAACTCCGGCATCGACGGCCCCCAACAGTGCGGCGCCATCGGTTGGAACACCATCTCGCTGCTGTACCTCGGCGCATTTGTTGTTTTCAGATAGTCGTCGAGCATGTGCACGCCCATGTTCAGAAAGTACGAATCCGCATCACCGACATACACGTTGAGTTTGTTGGCCAGCTTCGGGCCGAGTGTGCTCCAATTGCCTTGCAGGATATTTCGCAGATCGTAGTGCTGCTTCCAGTACGTGGCGACGGTGTGATCGATGACACCGGTCCGCTTGTCCCAGATAGGCGCCGGATAGCCCTTGTCTCCCACCGGACCGTAGGTGGCCTCCCAGATATCCCACTGGCCACCCGATCGCGAATGATCGCCGACCACGAGCTCGTACCAATTCTCGTCCTTCATCATCGCAGTGATATTGCCGTCCGGCTTGCGCTGGGTGGGCCGTTCAACACGCGTCCACTCGCGATTGAGAAAATAGGCGTTCGTGTCGCTGTAGATGTTGACGATTTGATGGTAGCGAAAGTCGACGCCGTCGGGGCACAACGACCAGGCACCGCCGTAGAAGTCGGGATAGAACACCTGTTTGGCCAGCACAATCCATCCGCCGGTTGACCCGCCCGTGAGCAACCGAGCCCATGGCGCACCGATAGCGCGAAATCGCGTTTCGATGGCTGGAATGAGCTCCTGCATGATGGCATCACCGAACGGCCCGTTGTTCGCGGAGTTCACGCCGTAGGAATCGTCGTAGTACGGGGACGGATGCTGCAGCGTCGCGATGATCATGCGCGGTGTGCTGTCGGCGTTCCAGTACGGTGTCGAGCCAACGCCTGGTGCGCGCAACGAGAAATGTCCGTCGTTGTAGACGATTGGGTACCGGGCTTCGGGGTGCTTGTCGTAGTCCTTGGGCAGCAGGACCGTCGCGCCGAGGTAGATGGGATGTCCCCACCACTTGGTGAGAATGGCACTTTCAAACTTGATGCGCTTGACGGTCTCTGTTTCGCCCGGCAGTTCGATACGCGGAATCACCTTGTCGGCCAGCAGCTTGATCGGCGCGGTGGATTTGGGATTGAACGTGATCTTGACGGGATCGCCGTAGATATTGCCCGGCGATCGCTTCCAGTTCTGCCCCTCCCACTGATCCATGTGCAGCCACACCGTGTGACCGTCGGCGCGCACGAATTTCGTGTACACGTTGACGAATGGCTGCACCCAGTATTCGCCGGCCGGGATGTCTCGCACACTCTGCACGGGATGGCCAAACGTTGTCGCGTCGATGACAACGGGCACGCCAGCCGCCACGTTGTCGATGTTCACACCGAACAGGGGTGCACCGGTCTCGCCCGTTTGCGCGATCGGGGTGCGCTGTGCGTCACTCGTGCGACTGATCGCGACGAACACGCGGCCCGTGATCGGAGCGGCGTGCGCGCCCGCACTGAACGCGATCTCAAAGCGCGGACCTGGCCGTGCGGCCGTGCGCGGCATCGTGCGTTGCGCCATTGCGGACGAGACACAGCACGCGGAGAGCGACGCAATGATCGTGGTGATCGTGCGCGCACGACAGGATCGATTGGCAAACGGATTGGACATCGGGAATGGCAGACGTGGGCTGACGGCGATTGACTGTACGGAACACGGCGCGCGTGCCGTGGCAAACATCACCACCTCACGCGCGCCGGAACACCGACTTTCACTCATGACTGACGCGGCCCGATCGCCGCTACTGCATGCCAGCGAGTTCCTTGATGGTCGACGAGAGCATCCGAACTTTCGCCGCATCCGATGACGCCGCGGCTTCACCGTCAAGCTTGGCGCTCAGCACGGTCAGTGCTGTTTTCCGTGCGCTGCCCTTGGCACTTTCGGCAGCATCAATTTCCGACGCTAGCGACGCCAGACGCGCACTGGCGAGTCCCTTGCTGCGTTGCAGCTGGTCGACGTACGCACGCGCCAGGACGAACGTGGTGGGCCACACCATCTTCTGTTGCCCCTGCACGTTCAGATAATCGAAATGCACGGTCTTCGCGGCGTCGAGCTCGTGTTGGGTAATGAACGCACTCGGCAGGAGCTCGAATACATCCAGTCCACGCCCAATCTCCGAGCTGTACATGAAGCCGTTGTACCAGTAAATCGACCACGATCCGCCATTCGCGCCCGCGGAGACGGTGTCCATCGGGCCGCGGTCGAAGAACGCAATCTCTTTCGGATGCGAGATGTCTGTCCAATCCATCAGCGACACGCCACCCTGATACCACGCCTGGATCATCACGTCACGACCCGGGATGGGCACCAGTGAGCCATTGTGCGCCACACAGTTTTCAAAGCGCGTCTGTGCCGCTGGCATCTTGTAGTAGCTCTTGAAGACTTCCTTGCCATCCTCAATGGTGAAGAGCGCGTCCGACCCCCACTCGTACTTGTCCGTGGAGCGACAGCGAGGCGCCGACCCACCGCCCCACTCGTCGCTGAACAGAATCTTCTTGCCATCGTTGCTGAACGTGGCCGAGTGCCAGAACTGCATGTTGGAGTCGGCTGCCGCGAACAAGCGCTTCGGGTTCTTCACATCGCTGATGTCGAGCAGCAATCCGTACCCACCGCACGCGCCACCAGCGAGACCGACCGCAGGATAGACGGTGATGTCATGGCACTGCACGGGGCCGGACGGTGCCCGCGGTGGACCACCACGACCGCCGCCAGCGCCACCGCGCCCACCTGCACCGCCGCCACGAGCCGCTTGCTGCGCCGCACGCTCGAGCGAATCCTGCGCCGAACGCGCGTTGCTGCGCGGTGCCACACCGAGCGCCTGCAAAATGCCGGGCTTGGAAATGACGTGGGACAGTTCCGGATGGGCGAGCGGTATCTGAATGACTTCGATGCGGAACTGCTCGCCGCGTGGATCCACGTCTGGCGACAAGTCGACGCACCCCGGCAGTTCGGATTCCGGACGCACACCGGACGAACCCGAGATGTAGACGTAGATATTTTCCTTGTCATTCGGGTCTTCGACGACGGTGTGCGTGTGCGAACCGCGGCACGTCTGCACGTTCGCGATGTATTTCGGATTCTTGAGATTGGTCGCGTCAAAAATGCGAATACCTCGCAAGCGCGCTTGGCTGACTGAGTCGGCTACACCCTGCGTGCCACAATCCAGACGACCGCTGGTGGCTTCGCCCGAGACGAAGATCAGGTTCTTGTAGACCGAGACATCGCTTTGCGACCCGCGACAGACGTACTCATCGTACAACTTGGGCGAGCGCGGGTTGGCCACGTCCCACACTTGATAGCCGTCGTAGTTGCCCTGAATGACGTAGTGGTCTTTGAAACCCAGATCCGAGTGTGTCACGCCCACAAACGGCTCGGCGGGCGGACGGTTCGCGATCAGTCGCATGTTCCATGACGCTTCCGCGGCCGGCGTGATGGTAATGCGCTTGGTGGTGTCCTTGGGGTACTTGGCCATGACGCCGGGGCGCAATCCAACACGCGGATCCGGACTTGGTGGCGTCATCGACATGCTCAACTCGCCCGCACCAACGCTCGAGCGTGTCGAGGTTGACGATGTGGACGAGTTCATCGCGCAGGCCGCGGAATAGATCACGGCCACCGCAACGGGGAGGGACAACAGTCTGGTGTGTTTCACGGCTCGACAGTTGAGGGGAAGACTTCGAAGACAGGCGTCGATGTCACCGCGCGCCGGGAACGGTCTGCAGCATTTTCGTCATGCGTTCAATTTCCGTGGTCTGATCGGCGTACACGTCCGACGCCATCTTGTAGACGAGATCGTCGTTGGCCGGATCGTGCGACGCGAGCAATTCGTTGACCATGTTGACCGCGCCCTGATGGTGTCCGATCATGCCGATCAGAAACAGGCGATCAAAGTCGGAACCGCGCGCCTGATCGAGGGCCACCATCTGTTCGTCGCTCAGCATACCCGGCATGAGCATGTCCATCTCCATGCCGTTCATCTTCATGCGGTGGCGCATCGCCGTGTCGGACGGCACGGTTTCGCCGTGCGACCGCAGCCAGTACTGCATGAGCGCGATCTCATCACGCTGGCCCACCACGATGCGTTCGCAGAGAATGCGCACATCATTGCGGGCGCCGTGCGACGCGGCCCAGCCGGCCATCTTGACCGCCTGCGCATGATGCGGAATCATGCCTTGAAAGAAGGCGACGTCGGCAGTGGATGCTTTCTTCGCTGTTGGCGGGGGCGCCTTGCGCAGCTCTGCCTGCGAGAGGACTCTGGGCGCGCCGGGGGTGCCTGCGGATCCCGCGGCGCAACCCGTCAGCAGTGTAGCTGCCAACCACGCGACGGCACGACTTCGACCACAAACCCGGTTCACGAGTACCTCACTTGGGTTGCCTCTCCGAACGTGCCCTACCATATACGCGGAACTTAACGCGCGTGCTGCCCTGCCGTTCTGCGTGCTCGGCCAAACGAGACGATCTCAGCAAGAACTTCTGGAGTTGACGAAAGAGGTGTGAGCTGATTCCCGGTGATTTCGGGTGATAGGTGGTGATGGGACGCGTACGGTCCCCGTCCAAGCCCTCTTCTCACGCCGGGAGTTCCACGCTATGCCTCGCATTCTCCGCATCACATCGCCCGCCATTCGCGCGCTGGCCGTCACGCTGGTAGTCGCGTCAGGCGCCCACGCACAACAACGACTGGTTACCATCACCATCAATAATCTCGCGCCGACCAACAGCGTGAGCTTCGCACCACTGCATTTCGGATTTCACAGTGGCGTGTTCGACGCGTTCAATAATGGACAGACGCCGGGCGCCGGTATCGTTTCCATCGCCGAGGGCGGTGCGGGCGGTCAGTGGCAGACGGACTTTGCCGCTGCCGATCCCACCGCCACGCGCGGCACCATTGCCGGACCCCTGCAGCCAGGCGAGACGCGCAGCCAAAGCTTTATGGTGAACACCGGTCTCAATCCGTTCTTTACGTTCGCCGCGATGGTGGTGCCGAGCAACGACTTCTTCATCGGCAACGACAATCCGCTTGCGTTCCGCCTGTTTGACGCGATGGGCAATTTGGTGATCAACAGTATCAACCAATCCAGCAGTCAGATTTGGGACGCCGGTTCTGAAATCTTCAGCGTGGCCGGCGCTGCCTTCCTCGTCAACGGTGTCAACGCCGTGCGCACCGCGCAGAATGGCGTCGTGTCATTCAACTTCGCGGAACTTGCCGGGTTCAATGGCCAGCAGACGGCCACGGGTTACACGTTCAACAGCCAGCTCACAGCCAATCAGCCGGTCTACCGCATTGACTTTCAATCACAAGTCGTGCCGGAGCCAGGCACGGTGGTGTTGCTGAGCGCGGGTTTGCTGTCACTCGCGCTTGCGGCTCGGCGCCGACGTGCACTGAGCTGACCGTCTCATGGAAGGCGATTCGCGGGACGACACTGGAATGGGATGCAGCGTCGGCCCGCGATTGCGTATTCAGGATGTTGCCCGATAGCACGTTGTCGTCCGTGTTGCCTCCACGACCGAGCGTGTGTGACCTGTTTGAATGCCAACCCTTGCGCCGCGTTGACACTTCGCGCGACCCTACGGTTCGGCACTCTACAGAGACTCTCGTTATGGAAGTTCAGGACACCGACGACGCGGTTACAGACCTGCTCCGTCGATGGGCAGGTGGCGACAACCCGGCTGGGGAACGCCTCTTCGCGCGCGTCTACGAAGAGTTGCGTCGGGTTGCGCGCCGTCAGCGCCGACGCTGGGTTGGCGACGATACGCTCAACACCACAGCGCTCGTACATGAGCTGTTTCTGCGGATGAATGGCGCGCGCACGCTCACCATACACGATAGGGCACACTTCTACGCGGTTGCCGCGCGCGCGACGCGACAAATTCTGAGTAACTATGCGCGTCGCGGTCACACGCAAAAGCGTGGGCTCGGTACCCCCGCACTCGATCTCGCGAACGCGAGTGCGCTGGCGCCGCTCGACCTGCACGAGCATTCGCGCGGTCGTCTCTGGGCGCTTGAAGAGGCGCTGCAACGCCTCCAACTCATACATCCACGACCGTGTCGCGTCGTCGAGTGCCGTTTTTTCGGAGGCCTCTCCATTTCTGACACTGCGCTCGCGCTGGGCATTTCCGAAGCGACCGTCAAGCGCGATTGGGCCCTCGCGCAGTCCTGGCTGTACCGCGAGCTCCGCGAGCACGCCGCCGACCATGACTGATGACGACATGACGCGGACCGCTGCTGCACCATCGGCCGATGCGTGGGAACGACTGTGCACGCTCTTCGAATCCGCGATGTCGCTCCCTTCCGAATCGCGGGCACGGTTTCTCGAAACCGCATGTGTTGGTGACGCACCACTTCGTACCGAGCTCTTGACCCTTGTCGCCGGCGCACACGAGGCACCGGGCTTCCTCCGTGCGCTGGTGTGCGACGTCGTCGGTCCGGCGTTCGACGCAGCGACCTCCGCTGACGACGTCGACGATCGTCTCATCGATGGACTCGCCGCACCGATCGCTACTCAGACCTCGTTCAGTGGCCGTCGCATCCGGCACTTCGAAGTTGGAACGCCACTCGGTGCCGGTGGCATGGGCGTTGTCTATCTCGGCCGCGACACCATGCTCGGACGCGATGTCGCGCTCAAGTTCTTGTCCTCGGAGCAGTTCGATCCGAACGCGAAACGGCGCTTGGTCCGTGAGGCACAAGCCGCGTCGGCGCTCGACGATCCCAACGTCTGCGCGATGTACGCGATCGAAGAGACGGATGACGGCGGCCTCTGTCTGGTCATGCAACATTGCCCTGACGGCACGTTGCGCGACCGTCTTCGCAACGGACCGTTGCCGGTGCCCGACGCTCTCGGTATCGCGACTCAGCTCGCGAGCGGCCTCGCCAGCGCGCACCGATCCAAGATCGCGCATCGCGATCTCAAGCCAGCCAACATCGGGTTTGTTGCCGACGTCGCCAAGATTCTCGACTTCGGCGTTGCCGTCCGTTTCGAGAGTGACATCACGACCGGCAGCACCGGGAGCGCAGCGCTCGCCGGCACCCTGCCGTACATGGCGCCCGAGGTGCTGCGCGGCGAATCGGCCGACGCGCGAGGAGACGTTTGGGCGCTCGGCGTGATCCTGTACGAAATGCTTACGGGCCGCCGTCCGTTTCTAGGGGCGACGCACGCCGCCCTGCTCTACCACATCCTTGAAGGGGATCCGGCGCCACCTGTTCGTGACGACGGCGCGACCATTCCAGTGGCCGTTTTGCAAGTCGTGGCCGACATGCTGGCGAAACCGGCCGCCGGACGACCTGCAGACGGGGCCGATGTGCTGCATCGACTACAGGCGTTGACAACGCCCAACCTACGGACGACCACGCGGCCCACGGTTGTCACGCGTGCGACACCCGAGGCGCGACCGCGCTGGCTCTCACGTCGCGCGCGCGTCGCAAGTGGTCTCGGCGCGGCCATGCTCTTCGCGCTCGTGCTGTGGATATCGTGGCGTAACGGGTCGGTGACCGTTTCCACCGCGCCGATCGAGGTCGCGCGAAGTGACACGCCCCTTCCCACCATTGCCGTGCTGCCATTCGCGGTACGTGGCGGGCCAGAGCTGCAATATCTGCGCGAAGGCATGGTGGATCTACTGACGCCAGCCTTCGATGCAACGGGACTGCTTCGCGGTGTGGATCCCAATTCGAGCATTGGCGCGACACTCGCTAGTGGCGCGATCGCCAGTGGTGCTGTCACCATCGACTCGGTCACCGCCAAACGATTGGCGGAGCAGTTGGGCGCGCGTCGGTATGTCGTCGGCAGCGTCGTGCGACAGGGCGACGGGCTCACGATGCGCGCCACACTCCATCACGCGGACGGCCGAGACGTTGCGCGGGCCCAAGTCACCGTGGCCAACGATGACCGATTGTCTGCTGGTGTGGAATCGCTCGTCCGGCAGCTCGTTGCAGCGGAGCTGCAAGCGCCGGGTGACACGGTGGCCGGACTGGCGGCGACCATGACGACATCCAACCGTGCACTGCGCGCCTACCTGGATGGGGAACGTGAGTTGCGCGATGCGCGTCCCGCCGCCGCCGTGTCACACTTTACTCGCGCAGTACAGGAAGACTCGCTCTTCGCACTGGCATGGTATCGACTCGCGCGCGCGGCACGTTGGAGCGAAGTGGATTCGCTGAACGCGCGCGCGGTCGGACGTGCGTTCGCGTTGATTGGCGCGCTACCACTTCGCCTGCAACAATTGGTGCGGGGCTATCACGCGTTGCGAGTCGGGAGCCCGGTCGATGCCGAGCGACAGTTCCGGCAGATTGTCTCCGACTATCCGACCGACGTCGATGCCTGGATGCTGCTCGGCGAGACGCTCTTCGACAACAATCAGTTTCTCGGACGCCCCACCAACGACGCTGCATCAGCATTCCGCCGCGTGATGGCACTCGATGCCCGCAATCGCGAAGTGACCGTGTATCTGATGGAGCTTGCCGCGCGTGCCAACCGGCGCGGTGAACTGGACACACTGTTTCAGATGTACTTCAGTCCCAACAGTGCCGGCGAGCAGCCGGGAATTCGTCAAACGTATCTCGCACTCCACGCACGTCGTCTGCAGCAGACCGACCGACAGATCGATGACCCCGTCAGTGCGCAGATCGCACTCCGGCGCGCTGGTGCGGAGCCGAGCGACATCCGTGCGGCCCGCCGATTCGCATCCGTATTGGCGTTGTCGTCGAATGCGGTGTCGATGCGTATTGATGGACTCCTCTCACTCGCCACGCTCGACTGGAGCGACGGACACGCCGCCGCCGCCGCAC
>JANMKU010000115.1:0-5593 GCA_031372205.1 Gemmatimonadaceae bacterium
GGCATTCTGGTGAAGTACAGCGTCGCGCTGGCATTCAGCTTGGCCGGCATCGTGGCCGCGGTCCGGTTTCGCAACACGTTGGACGACAGTAAGGACGCGGTCTACGTCTTTCTGGCCACGGCGATTGGTTTGGCGTCGGCCGTCAACTTACCAGTCGCGGCCGTGATCTCGGTGGGGTTTAACGTCACGATCCTCGTGCTCTGGTTCACCGACTTCGGTATCGCGCCCGTCGAGTTGGATGGAGCAATCGCCGAACGGCGGTTGAAGCGCGCGCGCAAACTGGCGCGGACGGGGACGTTCGTGGCGCGCATCGACGAGGAAGTGTTCACCGGCATGACGCGCGAGCAGCTGGAGGGCGTGGCGGAACGCGCCTGGAAGCGCGCCAATGATTCGGTTGACGAAGAGGCACCGGCGACCGACGAGGAGATGCGGCTTCGCGTCCACGCCACGGATGTCGTGGCCATGCGACGTGCCGTGGAGCCGCGCTTGCAGGACTTTGCGAAGCGCTGGCGAGTTGGCGCCGTACAGACATCGGACGATGGCAACGTGGTGGAGTATTTCGTGCAACTGCGCAAAAAAACGTCGCCGGATGAGCTGTTGTCGCTCGTGCGCGCGGCCGGCTCGTCGCACGTGCGCGACGTGGAGTTCCTGTAAATGCCTCGCCTACACATTCGCGGAACCACCCGTGCCGCCCACGCCCTCAGATACGCGCTCCGATTCGCGTTGGTGGTCGGGCTGCCCTTAGCGCTCGGGGCGCAGCCGCCGGCGAAGAAACTCACGGCAAAGAAGAGCGATTCCACAAAGGCCACCAAAGCGGCGAAGCCTGCCAAGTCGGCGACATTGACGGTCGGCGACACGTCGCTTCCGTCAAAGAAACTGAAAGATCCACCATTCTTTCGATCGGAAGCGCCGCTCGTCGTCACGCTGACGACAAATATTCGCCAGCTGCGAAAGGAAAAGGGCGACAAGGCGCCCTGGCACGCGGCCACGCTGACGGTGTCGGATGCGGCTGGCAAAGCAGTAACGGTGAGCAGTGCGGCGCGAACGCGCGGCATCTGGCGGCTTAAGAACTGCGACTTCCCACCAACGCGACTCAAGTTCGCAAACAAAGACACCAAGGGCACGATCTTTCACGATCTGGATGAGCCGAAACTTGTCAGCTATTGCCGCAACAGTGACATCTACGAGCAATACATCCTGCAAGAGTTTCAGCTGTACCGGGTCTATCGGTTGCTCACACCGCTCAGTCATCAGGTGCGATTGCTGCAGATGACGTATCTGGACAGCGCCAGCGCCAAGGTGGAGGCGAAGCGGTACGGATTCATGACCGAAGACCCGGCGCAACTTGCGGCGCGGTTCGGTGGCAAGATGCTCAAACAATTGGGCGCCGGTGCTGACGACCTCGACCCCAAACACGCCGCGATGGCCTTCGTGTTTGAGTACATGATCGGCAACACGGACTTTTCGTTTTCCGGCCTGCACAACACGGAGCTCGTCCAGATCGTGACGGGAGAGATCCTGCCCGTGGCGTACGATTTCGACTATGCAGGCGCGGTGGACGCCTCGTACGCGACGGCCGATCCAAGAATGCGAAGCGCACGGGTACGCGACCGCCAGTTTCGTGGCTTCTGCTCGCTCAAGGCCAGCTATCCGGCCGTCCTCGAATTGTTCAAGGCAAAAAAGGACGCGATCTACGCGCTGTACGCGGACGAGATCGGCCGGCTCATGACGCCACGCGTCGTCAAGGCGACGCTCGGCTACTTCGACGATTTCTATCGTGACATTACGACGCCAAAGGACTTCGAGAAGCGAGTCCTCGGCGATTGCGTCGGCGACCATTAACGACACGCGACCACGCCGACCGCGCGCCCAACCCTGAACGCGACACCATGACCACAACGTACGAGGGCCCGGAGATGCTCAACTCCGAGCTCAGCTTGTTGGCGTTTCAGCGACGCGTCCTCGCCCTCGCCGAAGATCCGTCAACGCCGCTGCTGGAACGCATGCGGTTTCTCGGCATCGTCACCAGCAACATTGATGAACTGTACATGGTGCGCATGGCCGAAATCCGGCGCGCCGCCGTCGACGAGCAACACGACGCGTTCACGTACGACGCGCACGGACTGTCGCCCAGCGCACTGCTCGACGCCGTCGAGCGCGAGATCGCCGATATCCTCGCAGCGCAGTCTCGCTGTGCGGCAGTGTGTATCGACGAGGCTGCAGCAGCCGGTGTGCGCATCGTGCGATGGGACGCCCTCACCGATGAGGAGCGTGACGCGCTCACGGACCGCTATCTCGATGAGATTCAGCCGGACCTGATGCCGCTCGCGATTACGCTGAGTCCCGGTCATCCGCTGCCGCATCTGCCACATCTCGGACTCTTTGTCGCCGTCGTCTTTCGTGTTGCGGCCGGTGAGCGTACGCATCTCGCCGAACATGAAATCCCCACCGATGTGCCGCGCTTGTTACCCATACCTGGTCGGCCACGTGACGTGATCGCGGTGGAAGACGTCCTGCGCGTCAATGCCCACCGACTGTACCCGAACGCCATCGTCGACGGGACCTACCTGTTTCGTGTGACACGCGGTGGCGATCTGCCCATTCAGGCGGCTGACGCGGGCGACCTGCTTGAAGCAGTGGAACTGGCCACCGAACGTCGTCCGCACAATCCGGCGGTTCGCGTGGAAGTGGAACGGAGCATGCCACCTGAGGTTGGTCGACAAATTCTCGAGAGTCTGCGTCGCGAGGCCATTGGGCGCGACATGGAGCTAACTGTCGATGCGGTGCAGGTGATTGACGGGCTGCTCGACTTGCGCTGTCTATCAAGGCTTCCCCTGCCTGCGTCAGCCGAGTTCGAGTTTCCGCCGCTCCTGATGCGGTCACCGTTGCCAGCGGACCGCCCCATGTTCGACGTCATCCGTGACGGTGACGTGTTGGTGCATCATCCGTTCGAGTCCTTCGACGATTCGGTCGTGCGGTTCCTGCAGGAGGCCGCTGCCGATCCGGACGTGACCGCGATCAAGATCACGTTGTATCGCGTCGGTGATCCGTCGCCGGTCGTCGCCGCGCTGCTGGCCGCGGCCAAGGCCGGCAAAAAAGTTTTCGCTCTGGTCGAACTGCAGGCGCGATTTGACGAAGAACACAATGTGCATTGGGCGCGTGAGCTGGAACGTGCCGGCGGACACGTTGTGCACGGCATTATCGGCATCAAGGTGCACGCCAAGGTGGCGCTGGTGATTCGACGGGAGGCCGGGCACCTCGCGCGGTACGTCCATATGGGCACCGGGAACTACAACACGAAATCCGGGCGCCTCTATACGGATCTCAGCCTCTTTTCGGCGCGTGAGGCGATCACCACCGACGTGGCCGATCTGTTCAATGAACTCTCCGGCTCGTCGCGTCCGCCGCAGGGACTGCACCACGGGGCGTTAGTGGCACCCTATCAACTGCTGCCGGCTCTGCTCGGCCGCATCGAGCGCGAAGCCGAGCATGCGCGCGCCGGCCGCCCGTCAGGCGTCGCGCTCAAGATCAACGGACTGGCTGATTCGGAAGTCATACGGGCGCTCTATCGTGCCTCGCAGGCCGGTGTGCCGATTGACCTTGTGGTGCGCGGCATTTGCACGCTGCGCCCGGGTGTACCGGGACTGTCCGAACACATTCGCGTGGTGTCTGTCGTTGGCCGATTTCTCGAACATTCCAGGATCTATCGGTTCACCGACGGGGGCAACCCAGAGTACTTCATCGGATCGAGCGACCTGCGGCCGCGTAACCTCCGCCGCCGCGTTGAGGTCCTCGGACCGGTGGTCGATGCGTCCCAGCAACGTCGACTGGATGGATTGCTCGCCCTGTACCTCAGCGATGTGTCGGCATGGGAGCTGACCCCGTCCGGAGCCTACGTGCAACGGTCTGGGGCTGGCGTGCGGGCGCAGGCCGTCCTCGCCGCTGGCACTCCGTAACGAACACGGTAGGCGACTGGCGCCGGAGGCGAGCGCCGTTCGCGCGTTCCACTATGTTGCGGTAGCCGAACGAGAGTCGTGCGGCAGAAGCGCTCTTGTCGCTTCTCCATTTCTACGGACCGCACGCACTGGAGTCTCCTCGCTTGGCACGCAAACCCAACTACGACTACGAAAAGCGCCGCAAAGAAATGGAGCGGCAGGCCAAGAAAGACGCGAAACGCGAAGAACGGGCGCGCCGCAAGTTGCTCGGTCTCCCTGACGAAATGGACGAAGCGATCGATCCGCTCACCGGGCTGCCGTTCGAGCCCGCCGAAGAGGCGGAGCCAGAAGCACCGTAGTTGCCCGCTGCGCTACGCGTCGAATTGGCCGCACTTCCGTTCCGCGACCTTACTTAGTTGGTTACTCGACGTCTAGTCTCTACTTCTTCCCGTCAGAGAAATATGTCACCGTCTGGCTCGGGAGTTTTTTCGCTTACGGTCGTTATTCCGACGCTGAACGAGGTAGACCGGCTTCCTGCCTGTCTGGCCTCGGTGCAGTGGGCCGCTGAAGTGATTGTTGCGGATGCGGGCTCCACCGACGGCACACAGGAACTCGCCCGCCACCTCGGCGCGCGGGTCATTGAGGTGACGGGGGCGACCATCGCCCAACAGCGCAACGTCGCGATCGCTGCGGCTTCGCACCCGTGGGTGCTTGCCGTGGACGCCGATGAGCGGGTCTCCGCCGAATTGGCTGCGTCGATCGCGCGTGAGCTGGTTACGCCACGCGCGGACGCCTTTCGCGTACACATGCGCAATCGCTACCTCGGCGCAATGATGGAACGCGGCGGATGGGGGAGTGACCGGCACGTGCGGCTGTTCCGGTCCACGATGCGATATCACGTGAAGCGTGTCCATGAGGGTCTGAACTACGACGGCGTGGCGGTCGAGCTGGCCGGTCGATTGGAGCACGATTCGTATCGCAACCTGAGCCATCAACTGACGAAGGTGCAGCAGTATGCGCAGTGGGGCGCGGAGGACTTGTTTGCCCGCGGCAAGCGCGTCGGGGCTGCCGAGTTGGTGGCGCGTCCGCTGTGGCGCTTCGTCAGATGCTATCTGTTGCAGGGGGCATTTCTCGAGGGCCACCGGGGATTTGTGCTGGCGGCGGTGCATGCGTGGTCGGCCTTTGCCAAGTACGCGTTGCTGTGGGACATGCAACGCCGGGCGGACGAATCAGTCGGGTCGGCGAGCACGCGCGGCGCCGTGCAAGAGGTCGAGGCACTGCAGCAGAAACCGCACCGGGACGCGCTCACGCGAAGCGCATAGCGCGGTGCGGGTGCCTGCGCTGTGCTATCACCGCATTGAGGAGCCGCCCGCCAACGCACCGCGTGACGGCAACTTTGTGTCGCCGTCGATGTTCGGTGAACATCTGTCTATGCTCGCCTCGCTCGGCTTCACTGGGGTCACCGTGCGGGATCTCGCCGCCTGGCAGCGAGGAGAACGTGCGCTGCCCAAGCGCGCCATTGCGATCACCTTCGATGACGCCTACGACAGCGTGGTGAACGAGGCCGTACCGCGATTGGCGAAAGTTGGGTGGCCGGCCACGGTCTACGTCGTCACGTCCTGTATTGGGGGAACGAACAGCTGGGACGATCAGGCGCC
>JANMKU010000124.1:0-20816 GCA_031372205.1 Gemmatimonadaceae bacterium
CACCATCGAGGCGTGACCAATCGACAAGATGAACCGATCGCGATCGGGCCATTGCGGATCGGCCGGGTCGTGTCGCAGATGCTTCGTGAAGAGCGCATACGCGAGTGGCGCGAGCGCCATCGGCGTGCCAGGATGTCCAGACTCTGCAGCCTGCACCGCATCCATCGCGAGCGTGCGCACAGTGTTAATGGCAAGACGAGCAAGGTCGGGCGATGCGACATCGGCAACAGACACGAAAGCTCCGGATACGTCGGTCAAGAGGTATGCGCGCCCCAACTCACAGGGCCGCGGCTGCGTGGAAAGTTAGCGCGCGTTCGCGGCCGCGAGATAGCGCGTCTGCGTGAGGTCGAGGTGATGCGCAAAATGGCCCGGAATAATCCACGTCAGCGCACGCGCCGAGAGGGGATTGTTGTTCGACGTACCAATCTGTGCAATCGCCGTGCTGTCGAGTGAACGCACCAGGGCAATCGTGGATGCGCGAATCGCGGCGATCTCGTCAACGATGTCATCCAGTGCGCGATTTTCGGCGCGACTCTGTGGTACCCACGTGTCCTGATCGAAGCCCGGCAGCGGTGTCATGTCGCTGCGGGCAATACGCAGCAAACGATACGAGAACACACGCTCGGTGTCAGCCACGTGCAGCAGTGATTCAGCGAGCGTCCATTTGCCCGGCGCGTACGCGAAACTGGCAAGGCTCGCATCGATGCCCTGCAGCATGGTGCGCAGCTCTACGGGCTGTGCTTCAAGCAGTGTGAGCATATCGTCGTTGCCTTGCGCCGCGAGCACGCGTCCGGTCGTGTCCACATACAGGCCCATGTAGGCGATGTGTTCCGATGCGCTTGGTCTGGAGATTTGCATGAGGGTACGAGGCAGGATGTGAAAGGTCCGTCGGCCCGCGTGGCCGACGTCGCAACAAATCTACGGTGTGATGCGAAAGACGACGGGCGCTGCCGACCCACCGCGTACGGTGCCCGTAAATCGCACGTCGGTGTTGTTGACCGCCATTCGACCATCGAGTGTCACCAGCGTATCGCGGAGCGACTGGCGGGCAAGGATCGTCACGCTGATCGCGGTGCCCGTCTGCACGGCGACTATCGCCTGCGGTTCCGCCGAGATCGATTGATCGAGTCGCGTGCCAGTCAATCGCGTGACGCCGACCGCCGCTGATTCACGCCAGAGCCGGAAGAGCGACGGCACAGCACCCGTCGCGCCCGAGACGGCCTCCCATGTGCCTGCTGGCGCGTCACTCGGAGCGGCGATCACGTCAACGGTCCGTTCACGCACGCGTGCGACACTGCCGAACATGCCGAGTCCGCCCGTGAGATGCACCAACAATCCGCGGTTGGAGATCGGATCGCTGCCGCTGCGATAGTAGTCGTGGTAGTTCGCATCGACCGCAGACACCGTGATGACCTGTCTGAACCCGGGCCAGAACACGCGTGGCCGACCGGCAGCGTTGGGCAGCACAAGCGACCCGGCCACCAGATACTCCAGCGAGTCGACAAACGCGAGCAACGGCCCACTCGGCGACTCCACACGCAACTCATAGCGAGCGCTGCGCGTCACGTCGGGCCAGCCAAGAAAAAGCGAGTCACGATCGCGGTCGAACTGACGTGGAATGGAGCTGCCAATCAGCCCGGGTGCGAAGGGGACCAGTGTTTCGCCGGTGACGCTCTCGCCGCTGGCCGTGGTCACACGCAGCCGGTACTGCTCGCCCGGCACGATCACCAGACGCGACACGACATCAGTTGCGGCGGCGACACCCGGCAGGTTGAGAAAACGGTAGACGCCGGCGCCACGTTTGTCCGCCCGGATGGCGGCATCTTCACGCAACACCACCGAGTCACCACGTGGACCGTAGACGATGACGCGCGCGTTCCGCTCTGGCGATCCGCCGTCCGACGCGATGGGATCAAGTGAGTCGTAGGCCGTGCGACGGTCCAGCGCGACGCCAGTCAACGAGCGTTCCACCAGCACCACCTGATCCGGCACGCCGGGGTTGAGCACGCCATGCACAACGACGCGTGACTCACCAGCCGGCAGCGTGATCTTGTCGAAGGCACATGCCGTTAGCAGCAGACTGGCCAGCACGAGCGCGTGCGATGCGCCGCGAACGAGACGACGCGCAATCAAGGGATTCACCGTCAGAGGATGCACCGTTACCGGATGTACCGTCACCGGTCTCACGGTCGCCTCGTGTACGTCAATCGCACGTTCCAGAATGGACCGAACTGCTGGTCGATGTAGCGAGAGCGCAGGAGCAATTGACTGCCGTTCACCGTTCCGCTGTCCACCCAATCACTGCTCGTCAACAGTGCGTAGCGACGCACTAGCAGCTCTGATGGTGTGGCGGAGTAGGGACTCGTGGTGGTGTCGGTCGCGAAATCAAAGCGTTGTCCGTTCACCCGCTGCCACGCCGTTTGACGCACATCGTACACGCGGCCGCGAGTGTGCGGCACGATCTGGCCAGCAATGAGCAATCGACGGCTGCCATCGAGTGAGTTTGACGAGATGACGAACGGCAGTGGCGCGCCATTCACTTCGACGAGATCCCACGTACCCGTGAACGCGCTTTCTGTCGCGGTCAGTGCGCTCTCGGTACACGCGGTTGTCAGTGCCGCCACGCAGCTCGCCGCGATTAGCCCTGCTCGCCACCATCGTCGTCGCGCGCGCGCCGAGTGTGCTACGTGCACTACTGAGTGCGTTACCACGACACTGTCAAACCAAGCGTGGGCACGATGGGCAATTGCGACAGACTCTCTCGCGTCGCGGGGACGGACACATAGTCAAAGCGATAGGCAAACACGTTGTGACGGTTCGCCGCGTTGATCACGCCGAGTACCGGCGTGAACGTCGTGTGAGCACGGACGAACGTGCGTTGCAGGGAGAGGTCAATTCTCGTGAACATCGGCAGTCGTGCTGCGTTCCGTTCGCCGGCCACCGATTGCACATCACGCTCGACAGTGCCGCGATCAAAACGGTTGTTGCGCGGATCAGCCAACCGGCGCACGAGTTGCGCGTCAATCCCCGTGTACGGCATGCCTGAACCGTAGCCCAACCGGCCAGACAGCACAGTGCCACTAGCCAATCGCCATGTACCGACCGCATTCAGTGTGTGGCGACGATCCTGCGCGGGCGACCAGTGATCGGCACCGAGGCGACGTTCATTCCAGGCGTAGGAATAGGAAATCCATCCGGCGCGCGGTCCGATTTCCACTTGACGGAGGAACAGTTCGACGCCGTACGACGTACCGTGAATGTTTCGGAATTCGTCACCATCACGCGCCGGGTCATCCGCCGGATTGCGCTCAAGCAACGTGCCGTAGTGCTTGCCAAACGCTTCCACGCGGAGAAATCGGTTACGCGTCAGCCAGCGTTCGGCGCCGAGCGCAGCTTGCGTCGCCCGTGCGACGGGAATGTTCGAATCGGAGAGCACCCATCGGTCGAAGAGCTGCAGCGCGTCGTCTTCTTCCCGGAGCGCGTGCACCCACTGCGCCGTGCTGCCGGCACTGGCGGTCACGGCAACATCCCGGGAGACGAACCAGCGTGCAGCAACGCGCGGTGAGAGCCCACTCCAATCGGCGCCGCTCACATGTTCAACACGCACGCCAGGCCGCAGCAAGAGTCGTGTCCCGACGCGCCACGTGTCGTCAACGAACAGCGCGGCTGCGAACGGACGCTGCGTGAGTCGCTGCAACTCGGTCGCCAGTTGCGGCGCGGTTTCCTTATAGAGCACATCATGCTGCGACACTTCCCACCCAACGCCCAACACATGATCACCGCGTTCGGCGCGCAGTGCACCACTGCCGCGCCATTCCCGCACATCATTGGCGCTGCGGAGCGCTCCGCCGCCCTCGTCTTTCGCTGACGAGAAACGCGTTGCGGATGCACGGTGCACCAGCGTGGTACGCGAACCGAATGGCTGCGCCCACGTGACACCGAGCGCCTCGTTGCCCCAGTCCACACGGTACGCGCCGTCGATGCCCAGCGTGTCCTCGCGTTGCGTGAAATCTTCGCGCAGTGCGTCGCGCCCGTGATACGCCGTGAGCGACAGCGTACCGCCACTTCGCAGGGTGTGCGAGGCATGGAGTTGCGCGTCGTAAAACGCATACGGGAATTCACGGTCGACAATGGCCCGCGCCACCCGATCCGCGTAGGTGCGGCGCCCCGCGAGCTTCCATGAGCTGCGCCCATTGGACACGGTGCCGCCCATCGCGAATGTCGCGGCCAGCATGGATCCCTCAACCTCACCATGAACGCCGCGGCGCCCCTCTTCGGCGCTCGTGACTTCGAGAATACTGGAGAGGCGGCCACCGTAGGGCGCCGGGAATGCACCCGCCTGCAAGCGAAGGTCGCCAACCATCGCGTTCATGAACGTGCCGAAGACGCCGCCGAGGTGAAATGGTTGATAGATCGGTATGCCGTCGAGCAGCACGAGATTCTGATCCTGTTCGCCACCGCGCACATTGAGCCCCGCCGTGAAATCGTCGCGCGCCACCACACCAGGCAACAGCTGCACAGCGCGAAACACGTCTGGTTCACCAACAGCGGGAATCGTGGAGAGTACGCCGCTTTCAAGCGTGACGGTTGAAGTAGCAGGTGACCGTTCGAACTGTTCACGTTCGGTGAGTTGCGCCTGCGTGCGCACTGGACTGAGCGTGGTCGGCGATGCCATGAGTCGCAATTCGACGTCCGTCACACTGCCCGGCACAACGCGGACCGGACGCTCGGCTGGTGCGAACCCAAATCGGCGGGCACGCACGACCACCGTGCCACGCGGCAATGCAAAGAAGGTGAACCGCCCACTGCTATCCGTGAATACCTGTTGCGGAAATCCGACCACCGACACGGTGACGCGGGCAAGCGGTGCGCCCGAGGAATCGTCGCGTACTACGCCGCGAATGCGCAGGCGATCCACCGCTGTTGTGGCCGTCGTCGCTTGGGAGCTCGCAACCATTGGTGTCGCGGCAAGCGCGCTAAAAAACAGCCAATACGCGAGACAACTTCGGGCGGTACGGCGGTGTGCCAAGTGTCGGAAAGGCATCTGCCAACACTACTACCAAATCCAGCGCGTGGTCAGTCGCGCGTGGTGCCGGTGCGGTGCCTGCAGCCTCGGCTACTTCGCGTCTGTAAACCCCAACGCCGCAACCACCTCATGCAGCCTTGTCGCATCCGGCACGCTCCCCTGCGCCAGTCGCGGCGAACCGCCACCACGCCCTCCAACGCCAGCAAGCGCGGCGCGCAGCCGTTGCCCGGCATCAACACCTGCGCCGTCTCCAGCCGCGAACAACACGCCAGCGGGCGACGTACTGGTGACCAGCACCACACACCGCCCTCGGGCGGCGAGTGCTTGCGCCAGTGGTTCCATGTCACGCACGGCCCCGGTGTGCACGATATGAAAGCGTCGCACGCCGCTCGTATCAGGCGTTGCGCGCTCCCACCGTTCGCGCGCGTCGTAACCCGACAGTTCGGCCACCAGGCGTTTGCGCTCGCGGTCCAACTCACCAACGCGTTCATGCAACTGTGTCACGAGCGCGGGCACGTCGGCGGTCGACGCGGTAAACACACGGGCCGCGCTCGACAACAATTCCGCATCTAGACGCGCCCGGCGCACCGCCCGTCGCCCGCACAGGAACTCCACGCGCATGCCGCCCTTGGCACGTTCTGCGCCGCGCAACTGAATGCTGCCAATTTCGCCGGTGCGCCGCACATGCGTTCCACCGCACGCACTGCGGTCAAGATCATTGATGCTGACAATCCGCAACGTGCCGTCGCGGTCACTGGCTTTGCGCAGCCCGGCTGCCGTCGCCGCGTCTTCAAAGGTCACCATCACATCGCGATTCTCGGTCACGAGCTCGTTCGCCCGCTGTTCGGCGTCGCGCAATGCATCCGTGGCAATGCTCGCCGCCGTCACGTCGAGTGACGATGTTTCGTCGCCAAAGTGCACACTCGTGGTGTGCCAGCCGTACTCATCGGCAAACATCGCCGACAGCAGATGTTGCCCGGTGTGCTGCTGCATCAAGTCAAAGCGACGCGGCCACTGGACCGCGCCTTGCAGCGTCGCACCAATTGCGAACGTTGCCGCCGACTCAAGCACATGCGCGACGCGATCGTCCTCGTCAACGACATCCACAACCGACACGTCATTGAGCGTGCCAACGTCGTGCGGCTGTCCGCCGGAGGTGGGATAGAATGCGGAACGGTCGAGGTAGACGCGCCGCGCATCGTCGTGCACGTCAACCACGGTCGCGGTAAACTCGGTGACGTAGGCGTCGTGGTAATAGAGGCGATCAGTCATGAGGTGCTGGTGGTATCTTTGTGAATATGACGCCGAACCCCGCACCGCGTCGCGCCCGGACGATCGCCATTGCCGCCCTCACCTTGAGCGCGGGGTGCAGCGCGCTGCTCAAGACCGCGACGACGGCGCCCCGTGCAAACAGCGGCGCGCCTGCCACAACGGCTAGTGGGAAACCGCAGACGCCGTCGAAACCGCAGACCCCTTCGCGTGGTCGCGCCCGCCCGGAACCGATCGCACCGGTGCTGGAGGCAATCGCGACACTGACGGTGCCGGAGCCCGAGCCAGTCGCGTCCGATTCGGCCGGCGTGGCTCGTCTCACCGCCCTCGCCGCGGTTTGGCAGACCATCGCCCTGTACCATCCATCCGTCGTGGCGCGCGGCGTTGCCTGGGACTCGGCGTTGGTGCGCGCACTCCCGGCGATTCGCGCCGCGCGTGATACGACGCACCTAGCCGACGCTTACACGGCGCTGCTGGCGGAGCTTCGCGACGGGGCAACGCGCGTTGAACTCGACGAGTCAATCCGTGCGCCGCGCACCGGCACGGTGAGCGCCGAGTGGCGACCGGACAGTGTGTTGGTGTTGCGATTGCCGGCAGACGCGTCGCTCGACAGCGGTGACGTGGCGACGATGACCGCTGCTGCTGCGCGCATCCCGGCACGCGTGATCGTCGACGTGCGCGGGTCACGACCACGGCGCGACGATGACGCGAATCGCATGAACACGTTCGTGGAGCGCACGGGATTGACGCGCGCCCTGACGACCGTGACTGTCGCGTCGCCGGCGGAACGAGTGCGCCGAGTTGGTGGTGTGCTGGCCGATGTGCACGATGGCGCGCCAGCGCGGTTCGGCGGCGCATGGATGCGCACTGACGTGGCGCCACTTCGCGGCACCGCAACAATAGCGCATCGCGTGATGGTGATTAGCAATGCACAGTCGACTATCCCACGCGATATCGCGGCGCTGGTATCGGCGGGGCGCGCGACGCTGATCGCGGATGGCAGCGTTGATGATGCCTCGCTGGTGTCGAGTGTCCGAGTGCCGATTGGGCTTGGGCTCTCCGTACGCGCGCGCACTGGTGAGTTGGTGCACCCCGACGGCACGTTTGGGTTGGTGGCAGACACCGTGTTGCAACGCACCACGGCGGATAGCATCGCCGTGCGACTCGCATTGACTCTGCTGCGTGCCAATCGCGTACCACGTGCGCTACACGCACCCGGCGTAGCGCGCGCACCGGCCACGCTACCGCTCGCGCTGGACACCGCGGCGTATCCCATCATGGGCGCGCGCCTTCTCGCGGGCTTTCGCGTGTGGAGTGCCATGCGCAGTCGGCATGCGCACCGCGATCAGTATGACGACGACGCGGACGCCATCTTCGCGCGCGTACTGCCGCGACTCGAGGCCGCGACGAACTCGGCGCAATTCGTCACGGCGATTGCCGACTTGGCAACGTCGCTTGATGACGCCGAAAGCACGTTGACCGGTCCGTGGCGCGAAACGCTGCTCGGCACCAGTTCGGCGCCGTTTCGCGCGCGGTTTGTGGAAGGGCGCGCCATCATCACCGATGTCGTCCGCGATTCCACCACCAAAGCACTTGGCCTCGCCATTGGCACGGAGATCACTGCGGCCGACGGATTCCCGATGCCGGCATGGATCACCGAGCGCCGTCGACAAAGTGCGGCATCGAATGAGTGGACGCGCAATCGCGACGTAATGCGCGTGCTGCCGCTCGGCGCTGAAGGCGACGCCGCGTTTAAAGTGCGCGACGCGACCGGACGCGAGCGGTCCATACAAATTCCGCGACGCACAGGCTACGCGGCACTGCTACCGACTACCGAACGCCCTGATGCCGCGCCGCTGCGCCGGTTGGTTGCCGGGATCGCCTACCTTGACGTGGAGCGACTTAGCGCGGGCGAAGTGGACTCCGCCTTTACCGCGTTCGCGGACGAGCGCGCACTGCTGCTTGATCTGCGCGGCACGTTGCGTCATAGCGAGCGCACCGTGCTCACGCATGTGGCCACACAGCCACGCTTCGTGGCGCGACGCGAAGTGAGTCGCGTGGCCAGTACACCGTGCCTTGCTGCCACGCTCCGTGAGGCGGCGTCGCAGTGCACCGACGAACGCGCCGATCGCGCCGTGTGGATGACGGTCGACACCACCGGACATTTTCGTGGTCGCGTGTACGCACTGATTGACGAACGCACGCAAGGTGCAATGGAGCGACTGGCGCTCGCCCTCGAAGGCAGCACGAATGTCGTGTTCGTCGGCAGTTCAAGCGCCGGCGCCGCCGCGGTGCCGGTTCCGCTCGAACTGCCAGGCTGGCTCACACTCGGTGTTCCCGCGGACGAAGTACGTCATGCCGATGGCGGACAAGTGCATCGCGTGGGCATAACGCCTTCGGTTGATGTGCGCCCCACCGTACGCGGCATTCGTGACGGCAAGGACGACGTGCTCGAGCGCGCACAACAAACGGTCATGCAACAACTCGAACTGCCCGTGCGACGGCGTCGGTAGTGCATTTCGCGCAACCGCTGCCGATCGACGACGTTCTCTGTTCGCTTGCCCACGCGCTTACGCAGCACACCGCGGTCGTTCTCGAAGCACCGCCAGGCGCCGGCAAAACTACCCGCGTTCCGCTGGCCCTGCTTGACGCACCGTGGCTGCACGGCAAGCGCATCCTGATGCTGGAACCGCGACGTCTCGCCGCGCGCGCCGCCGCACAGTACATGGCGACTACGCTCGGCGAACGCGTGGGGGACACTGTTGGCTATCGCATCCGCGGGGAAACGCGGGTGTCGGGTGCAACACGCATTGACGTGGTCACCGAAGGTGTGCTCACGCGACTGCTCGCGGCCGACCAGTCGCTTGACGGATACGGCGCGGTGCTCTTCGACGAGTTCCACGAGCGCTCGTTGCAGGCTGATCTCGGTCTCGCACTGGTGCTCGAAACGCAACAGCACCTGCGCGACGATCTGCGCATCCTTGTCATGTCGGCCACGCTCGACGGTGTTGGCGTCGCGCAGCTGATCGGCACGCCAGCGGCACCGGCACCGGTGATTCGCAGTGCGGGCCGTGCGTTTCCGGTTGTGACACTGTATCGACCGCCGCGCCCCGGTGATCGGCTGGAAGCGACAGTAGCACGCGTGGTGCGCGAAGTCGTCGCGACGCACGAGGGTGACGTGTTGGTATTCCTCCCCGGCGCGGGAGAGCAACGCCGCGTTGCCGCTCGCTTGGGTGGCGACGAAGCGTTCCGCGATGCCCGTGCGCATGTGTATCAGTTGCATGGTTCGATGTCGCTGACGGACCAGAACGCAGCCATCGCCGCCGCGCCTGTTGGTACACGCAAGATCGTGCTCGCGACAAGCGTGGCCGAAACCAGTATCACGGTGGTCGGTGTTCGCGTGGTAGTCGACAGTGGCGTGTCGCGGCTACCCCGATACGATGCGCGCGCCGGTCTCACGCGACTGGACACCGTGCGGGTGAGTCGCGCCTCAGCCGACCAGCGTCGCGGCCGCGCTGGTCGCGTTGCGGCGGGCGTGTGCTACCGCTTGTGGGACGAGCACGAGGAACAGGCGCTCGCACCGCGCACCCGTCCCGAGATGCTGGACGCCGACCTCGCGTCACTGGCACTCGCCTTGGCCGACGCTGGTATCAGCGACCCGGCCACACTGCGTTGGCTCGATGTGCCGCGTGCGGGCCCGTATGCGCAGGCGCGTGAGCTGTTGTCGCAATTGGGTGCACTGGACACCAACGGCCGCATTTCGGCGCACGGCCAACGCATGGCCGCATTGCCACTCCAGCCACGACTCGCCCATCTGTTGCTTGAGGCCCAGGCGCGAAACCTGACACGAATCGGCAGCGAGATCGCGGCGCTGCTTGAGGAGCGCGACATTCTCAGCACGCACGGCGGGATGGGGTCGCATGGTGCAGTGACAAGCGATTTGCGTTTGCGCGTTGACGCATTGCGGCGTCTCAACACGGCGCCGCCGACCGACGACACTTTCGACATCACACTTGGCGCAGCAACGGTTGACGGGCAGGCCGCGTGGCGCGTGCGTCAGCTGGCGCGCGAACTTGCCAGTCGGCTCGAACATCGGCCCGGCGCGCCGCACGTCAGTCCAGCCAGCGACGACACGGCGCACGTCGGTGCACTGCTTGCGTTAGCGTATCCGGATCGCATTGCGCAGCGTCGCCCAGGACCAGAGCCGCGGTTCCTGCTGCGGAACGGCATCGGCGCCGCGCTCCCTGCACAGGACGCACTGCAGGATGCTGAGTGGCTGGCGGTGGCGGAGTTGGACGGCGCGCCACCGGAGTATCGCATTGCCCGTGCTGCGCCTATCACACTCGACGAGATTTTGGAAGACGTTGGCGGGCAGGTGATTCGCGAGCAGGTGGTGGAGTGGCACGAGCCCACACGTGCAGTGCGTGCACGACGCCGTCGCATGCTGGGCGCCCTCGTGCTCGATGACGTGCACGTGCAGGACGCGGATGCAGAGTTGGTGCGCACCACCTTGCTTAGCGCCGTGGTGCGCGCCGGCATCTCAGCATTGCCGTGGAGTGTCGCGGGTACGCACGTACGAGAGCGACTCGCATTCGCGCGCATGCACGCCGGTGATGCATGGCCTGATGTCTCTGACACGTCGCTCGCCGACGGCATACGCGAATGGCTCGGGCCACACGTTGCTGGTATGCGCAAATGGTCGGAGCTCGAACGCCTTGATTGGAGCGAGGCGCTGCTGGCGCAACTGCCGTGGGACAAACGGGCCGCGCTCGACCGGCTCGCGCCGACGCATCTTGAGGTGCCGAGTGGATCGCGGATCGCCATTGACTACGGTGATGCGGCCGCGCCCGTACTGGCGGTCAAACTTCAGGAGGTGTTTGGCTGGACCACGACCCCCATGTTGCTCGATGGTCGCGTCCCCGTCACGTTGCATCTGTTGTCGCCGGCGCAGCGTCCCGTGCAAGTAACGCGCGACCTGGCCGGTTTCTGGCGTTCATCGTATTTCGATGTGCGGAAAGAACTCCGCGGTCGCTATCCGCGACATCCGTGGCCCGACGATCCACTTACTGCGACTCCAACGCGTCGCGCCAAGCCACGCGGCACGTAAGCGTCCGTTACACACCACCGTACAGCGCGACGAACTCCGCGGTGTCGGACGTGTTGACCGGCACAACCGGCACAACCGAGACGTCCACCGTCAGTGTCTCGGAGGCCCCGCCCACGTATATGGTCCCGGAGGTTGGCGTCGCGTCCACATAGTTGCGGCCTACTGCGACGCGGACGTGATCGGTTTGCGTGAGGATGCCGTTGGTCGGTTCGAAACCCTTCCACCCCACCTCGGGGAGATACACCTGCACCCACGCGTGTGACGCGTCACCCTGACGCTGATTCGCATGCGTCGCTCCCGTGTAGATGTACCCACACACGTAGCGCGCCGGTACGCTCAAGAGGCGTGCGAGACAGATGAAGAGATTCGTGAAGTCCTGACAGACGCCATGTCGGTCGACGTACACCTCGAACGGGGTTGTGGCCACGCTGGTGCTGCCCTGCCGATACGCATACTCCCGAAAAATCGTCGTGTTGATATCCAAGAGTGTCTCGAGCAGATCGGAATCGCTGCGCTTCACAAAACTCATCGCGTAGTCGAGCAACTCGTTCAGTTCGCTCTCGGGCAACTCCGGTGGCAGCAAAAACGGCTGCAGAATCTGCCGTTGCCACGGCATCCAAACCAAGGGCATGGACGATTGTGCGCGCAATGGCCGGAACGACAACGGATCGGTGTCGAGCAGCTCCACGATCGCGCGCGATTCGATGCGCAATTCGCTGTACGGACGTTCGATGAGTAGCCGTTGCGCGCGATTGCCGAACACATCGTCGTACGCGACGCCCTGTTGCGTGGACAGCGGTGCGCCGTCGACCGTGACCAGCAGCTCGTGCGACAGGAGACGCTGCAGGTGATCTTGCGCCGGCTCCAAACGCAGCGTGTGCGTACTGCGTTCAACCGCTCGCGCGTAACGATAGACAGTGCGATGCACGACCGCGAGTTGCCGCACGGGCGCTACGACCGGGCGCGCCGCGAATGTGTTTGTGTGTGAACCAACGGCGGCAGGCGGCGCCACCTCTGTGCGAATCGCGCCCTGTCGCACCACCAGCAGATGCCCCGGGGCCACGCGTCGCCACGTCGCGTTTGGCATCGCCGTCACGTGCAACGGGTTGGAACACACCACGACACCCTTGCGACTCTTTACTCCGCGCCGCACCAGATCAATCGTGAGATCTTCGTCACCGAACGACATCGCCGCAAATGGTGGCACAATCTCCCACACGTACGCATCGTCCTCACCGCCGGCATCGGCGTACACCACCAGATCACGCCCGTCAGTCAAACACGTCGTCAACGATCCCAGCGCGTTTAACTCGGCGAACCATCCGCGCAATATCTCCGGGTCGGCATCGCCGAGACTGCGCCACCCCTGGTTGGCGATCCGCTCCAGCAATTCGCAAAAGATCTGCTCCGTATCCGTCGAGCCCACCGGGTCGCATCGTGCGCCGCTGCGGGTCTCAAGTTTTTGTCGCAAACTGCCAGCGTGGGCGATTAGCCAGTCGCGTCCGCCCCACGCCCGCGAGAACGGTTGCGTGTTCGCGTCAGTCACTGGTCCCCACGTCGCGACGCGGATATGCAGCACGAACAGCGACGACTCGAGATGCTCCCAAGCCTTCACCAACTCACTGCGAATGCTGCCCAGAGGTGGTGTGGGTTCCTTGAGCACCGCTGCGGCCTGACCACCGCCCGGGTAGTAGCCCAGTCCCCACCCGTCGGGCGGACGACGACCGGGGCGCAAGCAGTGCAGATCGAACGACGGCGCAAGATCCCCTTCGAACGACATCGCCAGGTACTTGGGCATTACTGCGCCGACTCCAACTGGGCATCGGCCCGGTGGCCGAACAACTCGTGACCGAGTCCGCTACAAATCTCGGCGACTTCGTCGACGACGTGCGTCAGTACCCCGTGTACGTCGCCGTCGACACCGTTGTCGGCGTGATCGGCGATCCAGCGATCGAGTGCGCGCAGCCGATCGTGCGTCGCTCCACCTGGCAACGTGGTTTCCTCCGGTGGACGGATCACGACAAAACGGTTGTACGCTTCGTGCACGCTGTAGGCGATCGACTTGGGGAAAAGCGGTTCGAAGATCAGAAAGTTGGCCACCGCGTCGCCGGTAATGCGCCCGCGATTACGTTTGGTGAACGGTTCAAAGGCGGAACAGGCACGCAGCAAGGACAGCCACAACGCCGTCTCGATCACCTGATTCTCCCGCTCGTACGACATAAGCGCGTGATGCTGCACATCGACCACGCGCGCCGTCTGACTCGCTCGCTCCATGAGCATCCCGAGCCACACGAAGTTCAGCGGCAACTCATGCAACATGGTCGAGCGCAACAGGCCGGCCATGAGCTGACAACGCTGCAGCACATAGCGGTAGAACGCATGACGTTCGTTCGCGTACTCCGTGCGCGCCTCCGGACTCTCCATCCATAGATACAGTTCGTTCACCGTCTCCCAGACTTCGAGACTGATCACCTCGCGAATCTGTCGCGCATTTTCTCGTGCGGCCGATACCGACTGCCGAATGGACGACATG
Source organism: Gemmatimonadaceae bacterium (assembly GCA_031372205.1). Taxonomy (GTDB): domain Bacteria; phylum Gemmatimonadota; class Gemmatimonadetes; order Gemmatimonadales; family Gemmatimonadaceae; genus Gemmatimonas. The sequence continues at coordinate 13,936 of JANMKU010000124.1, forward strand.
TTGTCCTCATCCCACGTCATGTAGCGCTCTACTTGCTCGCCTGACGTCTGCGGGATGGCCATCTCCGTCGTCATCTGCACAAACTGTGGCTCTTCCCCAATCACGATGACCACCGGCAGCCAGCACTCGCGCGGCTCGAGTTCGGCATCCATCGCCAGGTTACGCGTCACCGAAAGCAAACGCGCGGTGGCTTCAATGCGCTCGATGTAGCGGCCGAGCCAAAAGCAGGAATCTGCGACCCGCGAAATCATGATTCCTCCTTCTGCACCCAGGTGTCCTTCGACCCGCCACCCTGCGACGAATTCACCACGTACGATCCCGGCACGAGCGCCACACGCGTCAGCCCGCCCGGCAACACCCACGGCCCGTCGCGACTGGTGAGGATATAGGGCCGCAAGTCGACGCGGCGCGGCTCCATGCACTTATGCTCGGCGTCCCACGTGGGGCAGGTGGACAACTCGATACGATGTTGCGCGATGTACTTGCGCGGATCAGCCTCGATGCGTTTGCGGAACTCCTCGATTTGCTGCGTGCTCGCCTGTGGTCCCATCAGCATGCCGTAGCCCCCCGACTCGTCGACAGCTTTGACGACCAGCTCCGACAAGTGCTCCAACACATACTTTCGGTCATCATCGCGCAGACACACATACGTGGGCACCTGCGCGAGCAGCGGCGTTTCCGAGAGATAGTACTGAATCATGTCCGGGACGAACGGATAGATCGCCTTGTCGTCCGCGACACCGTTACCCGGCGCGTTGCACAAGGTCACGTTACCGGCGGCCCACGCGCGCATGAGCCCTTTCACACCGAGCATGGAGTCGGCGCGAAACACTTCCGGATCGAGATACTGTTCGTCGGTGCGACGATAAATCACGTCCACTTGGCGCGGTCCACGGGTGGTGCGCATGAAGACCATGTCGTGTTCTACGAACAGGTCTGGTGCCTCGACCAGCTCCATACCCATCTGTCGCGCCAGAAAACTGTGCTCGAAATAGGCCGAGTTGTACGAGCCCGGTGTGAGCACGACAACGGTGGAGGAGTCCGGATCACGCGGTGACACGGACCGCAGCGTCTCACCCAACCGCGCAGGGTAGTGGTCGACCCGATGTACCGACGCCAACTCAAACAAGCGCGGAAAAATGCGCTTGGTGGCGAGCCGGTTCTCCACCACATACGAGACGCCAGACGGTGTGCGCACATTGTCTTCGAGCACGCGAAAGACGCCGTCCGGATCGCGAATGAGATCGATGCCGGCGATGTGCATGCGCACGCCGCCCGCGGGTTTCACGCCGTGGATGCTCGGCAGGTACTGTTGCGCGCCGAGCACGAGTTCTTTGGGGATGACACCGTCGCGCATGATCCGCTGGTCGCCATACACGTCGTCGAGAAAGCAGCTCAGCGCAAGCACACGTTGTGTTAATCCGCGCTCAAGCGTTGCCCAATCGCGCGCCGCGACCATGCGTGGCACCAGGTCAAGCGGAAACACTTTCTCCGTGCCGCGTTTGTCGGCGTACACAGAAAAGGTGACGCCCTGCTTCATCATCGCGATCTCGGCCAGCCCCTGGCGTTTCGCAAACTCGTCTGGCGATGACGCGCCTAACGAGGCAAGCACGCGGCGAAAATCTTCCCGAGCGATCCCTGCGCTGTCGAACAGTTCGTCAAACGTGCCGGGCGGCGCTTGGTAGCGATCGAACAGATTGGCCATCGGTTGTACACTCATGCGACGAGCGCGCGGTAAAGGGTGATGAACGCTATGGTGTGCCTGTCGCAGTAAGTCGCGCAATATGCGTCGCGAACCTTACGCCGTTCGCTGCGGTGTCGCTGGTGCCCTCCACCGGCGCGGCCATGGCGGGTGTGGCAGTACAGGCAAGCGGAATATGCCCCTCGCTGCAGAGCAGACCGCTGGTACTATCGAATCCGATCCAGCCGCCACCCGGTAGGTAGACCTCAGCCCACGCGTGCAGACTCACCGAGTCGCCCTTCGCGCCATGCTGTGCGCTAGGTATCACGCCGTCCGGAACAAACTGAATGAGATAGCCGCTGACAAAGCGTGCGGCCAATCCGCGCGAGCGCAGGACGGCCATCAGCAGCACTGCCGAGTCACGGCAACTGCCTTTTTCCTCGATGAGCGTGCGTTCGGGCGTCCAGATCCCGGCCTCTTCGCGCTCGATGTACCGCGTGACGCTGGCGACGGCCGCGTTGAGCGCGACGAGCAGTTGCACCGTGTCGCCCTCATGGGGCAGGCTGTCGAGAAAGGCAGCGAGCCGCGGTCCACCAGCGACCGAGGGATGCGTCGTGTCGAGTTCGGGTGCGAGGTCATGCTGCATCTCGGCCGCGTAGGCAAACGGCATCGTGGTGCAGTCGTCGTCGACAAAGAAGTCGAAGGGGTTCGTTGGGGCGATATCGCAGATGAATTCGACGCCTACGCGCAGCGCATCCACCCGCGTGCCGGTCGGATAGGTGAGCCGAGCGACGCTGTTACCGGACGGATCCTGTTGCCAGCGAATCTCACCGCCAGTTGGCTGGACGGTTAGCGCGTACTGCTCGATGTGTGCCTTCGCGTGCGCGGCCGGCCGCAGGCGAATGAGGTGCGGACCGAGCACGGCCGGCTTCGGGTACGTCCATGTACTGTGATGCTGCACCAGAAGTCGCGTTGGTCCACGGAAAACAACGTCGTTCATGCCATGGCACTCGTCAGGAGATCACCAACACCGAGTGCGGCGGCCCAGAGCTGCAGATAGCTCCGGTCCAACACATCCCGATTCAGCGCAATCAGCTGACGGACATCGCGCCGTTGGACTTCCGATGATTCTCCACCCAATCGGTACCATCGCAATTTCGCGAGCAGGATGTCTTCCACACTCGAGATGCGAAGTGATTCTCTGGCGTTCGGGATGTCAATGGTCACCGCGCGACTGAGGGCCGACCGATTGAAGGCGCTGTCACACGGAAAAAAATCGACCTTCAGATAGGTCGTCCGATGAATCAGGTTGAAGCTCGTGCCAGCCGTGAGTGCCGACAACGCTTGTGCGGCGTCGGCAACAAACGCTACCTCCAGATCACGCATGAGAGCGGGGAGTGCAGCCGTCGAGATATCGGCGACGAGATCGATATCGGCGGTGGCGCGGAACTCCCCGTGCACGCTGCTGGCGAATGAACCCGTGATGTAGTGTGGAATCGCATGACGGCGCAGTGCGGCGATCACCGTGTCCACCACATCGATCAGTTCGCTCACATCACTCATGGCGCTTATCGCTGGCCACGCGGAATGCTGTCGCGACATCCGCGCCATACAGCTGCGTCAGGAATCGATCGACGACGGCTGTCTCACCGTGCGAGCCCGCATTGTGGCGCGCGCCTTGCCACGCGAGCTCACGCACGTAGGCGGAAAGCGTGAGTGCGCGAACGAAGCGCTCCGACGGGGAGAGTCGTTCGACCATGGCCAAGCGCCCGTTGCGCGTGGCGTCGTCCGTGTCAATCATGACGTCGAACGCGCGTATAGCGGTCCGCATGGGCAGCAATCAACGGTGCGGACAGTGCGTCGGGCATGCCGGTTGGGCGAGAAGGGGCGAGCCTTCCTACGATAGCGTACGGCGGCAGTCTGGGCTATCCACCCCTGCTCAGAGCACGGGGCGTGCCTCGAAGACCATCATCGCGCCAGCACGCGCGCCAGTCGATGCACGCCTTCGACAAGCTCCGGGGCGTCGTAGTGCGCAAAGCTGAGCCGCATCCAATTCGCCAACGTGTTGCCGGTGCTGAACCGCGAGCCCGGTTGAAATGTCACGCCGGCGGCAACGGCGTCGGGCAGCATCCGCGCTGCGTCAATCTCCGGCGGCAATTGCAACCAGACGAAGTAGCCTCCCGCTGGCTCGACGAAGCTGGCCATCGGCAACTGCTCACGCAGCGCGTGGCACAACACCATCGACCGTTCGGCATACACGTGGCGCAGGTGATCAAGGCACGCGTCCTCGAGGCCCAACTCGAGCATGCTCTGCATCACCCCCGATGCGAACGGACTCAGTCCACCGCCACTCTGCACCAAGCCAGACGCTATCAACGTGTCCAGCAACGCGGGGGCTCCATGGATCCATCCGAGTCGCAGTGCGGGTGCGCAGATCTTGGAGAATGAACCGAGCGACAGCACACGCGCCAGCGTGGGTGTCGAATGCGCGTAGGCCGCGAGCGGGAGCGGTGGCGCGTTGCCGAAGTCGAGCAGATGATACACTTCGTCGGCCACAACGAGCACGTCATGCTGGTGACACACGGTCATGAGCTGTGCACGTCGAGCGGCCGACATGGTAGTGCCCGACGGATTCTGGAAGGACGGAATGGTGTACAGGAACGCGGGTCGATTTCGCGTCAACGCGTCCTGCAACGCGTCCATCCGGATCCCGTCATCGTCAATGGGAATGCCAATCGCGCGCAGGCCATGATCGCTGAACACGTGGAGCGCGAGGAAATACGTGGGCTCCTCGACAAAGATGATGTCGCCGGGCCGCGTGAATCGCGTACACACAAGATCCAACGCTTGCGACGCACTCGCCGAGACCATGAGATGATCGACGTTGATGGGCGTAGCGTAGCGCCGACTCAGGAAGTTAGCGAGCGACTCTCGAAACTCCGTCTCTCCCTGATCGGCGCCGTACTGCAGCAATTCCGGATTGCGACGGCTCAGGCAATGATCCGCCGCAATACGCAGTGCATCCGTTGGCAACAGCGATAGAGACGGTTGGCCAATCGCGAGGTCGATCACGACTGTCACGGCGACCGTCGCGCGCGACTGGCCTTGCGCTGTCAGGCGCTTCGCTAGCGCTGTTGCCGGGCCCGAGTGAGGTGCGGGACAATGCCGAGCAAGCGCTCGATCAGCATCAGCTGTCCGCGATGGTGCATCTCGTGTTCCTTGACGCCGAGCAGCATCTCGAAACGGGACTTGGTGCCGTTGGGCAGTGTTACGGTCTCCGCGAGCTGCGCATCGGTCATCGATTCGAGCTGCAACGCAAACGCTTCCCCGTGCGCAATGAGTGCATCAACGATAGCGTCCTTGGTGGTGAGCTCGGCGGCCATGGCCGCACCAGCGCCCATGTAGCGTCCGAAGTCGGCACCCGCGACGGCCTCTTTCTTTTCCACGAAATGCAACTGTTCGGCCCAGTGCGTTGACGTGGCCAGATGTGCCAGCATCTGTGCAACGGACATTGTATCAGCCGAGGCCTTGAAGCCGTACTGGTCCGCGGGGATGTCCTCGGCGACTTGAATCGTGTTTTTCCGCACGGTACGCCAGCTATCGGCCATATGCTTCGCTCCATACACCTGCATGTCACGTCTCCAAAGCGTCAGAGTGGGTGGGATCGTGTGTCGCGCGGAAATGTCGCCTCTGCGGCGCGTTCGCGCGACTGACCGGATTGGGTGATACCCGGTGATCGGCTCTTATCGGGCGCAGCCCCCTGCTGTTGCTGTTGGTGGCTAGGTTTCCGTGCCGTTGAATCCCGTCCCTAACCCTGAGCATGAATCGTACTCGCTGGCTGGTCACCGCTGTGTCGTTCGCACTCATGATTGGTGCGTCCGTGTGGGTGGTGGCTACCAATTGGCCGGCGACCGGAATGCCGACGCTCGCGTGGAGCGCACACGCTGCGGCGCTCGTGGCCGCCGGCATGGAGGTCGCCACGCGATCGCTCAAGATCAAGGCGTCGGCGCATGCGGTTGGGCTGCCACTGCGCTTTGGGACGGCCATGCGTGTGTGCCTGGCCGGGGACTTCGCGGCATCGATCACGCCCGCGCGTTCGGGCGCAGAGCCGGCGCGTTTTTTGGTGCTCGCCGAAAGTGGTATGGGTGCAGCGGGTCGCGTCTTGCTGCTCTTCCTTGAACTCTTTCTGGAAATGTGCTCGTTGGCCGTCGTCTGTCTGTTGCTGGCCTGGGCATTTCACGGACGAGGTGCGTCGGTTGGTGGGTTGCTCGGTCTCGTGGGTGGGTACAGTGTGGCCGTGCTCGGCGCGGGCGCGATTGCACTGCTCTTGTCGCGTCGAAACGCCAACGGCCCTCCGCCCACATGGGCCGTACGACTAGGACTCGGCGCCGGTCGGTGGCGTGCGGTGCAACGCACCTTGCGATCGCTGCGTGAGTCGGTGGACTCGTTGCGCACGGCCAATCCACTCATGATGATCGTCGCGCTGCTCGGGTCATTGATCCATGTGTTATTCAAGGTGGCCACGCTGCCACTGCTCGTGTATCTCGGTGATCGGTCGTTTGCGTTGACGATGGATTCGCTCGCCCCACTCGTGCTCTGGCCACTGGCCCTGTTCTACGGCGGCGTGGTTGTGCCGGCACCCGGGGGTGGCGGGTTCATTGAAGGGGCGTTCGCCGCGACGCTCAAGGGTGCGATTCCAGCGGGGATTTTTGCTGCCTCGCTCGTCTGGTGGCGCTTCTACACCTTTTACATCTACATCGTCGTGGGCGGCATTGCGGTTGGGGATGCCGCGTTGCGCGCAATTCGCCGCAACGATGAGGAGACGACCGCGTGACCGCGCCAAAGGCTACGCGGCTGCAGCTCGTGCTCGGCTACGCGGCCATCTATGTCCTGAGGGGCTCCACCTACCAGGCGATTCGTAGGGGGGTCCCCACCATCCCGCCGTTCGTGATGGGTGCGGTGCGTTTCCTGTTTGCCGGCGCGGCGCTGTATGCGTGGTGTCGACTGCGCGGTGCGGCCAAGCCGTCCTCGCTCCAGTGGCGGAACGCGGCGATCATCGGCGCGCTGCTGCTGTTCATTGGCAACGGGGCGGTGAGCTGGTCGGAGCAACGCGTGAGTTCCGGTATGACGTCACTGGTACTCGCCAGCGTGCCACTGTGGATGGTGCTGTGCGAACGATTCCTTGGGACAAAGCCAACGG
>JANMKU010000137.1:0-18840 GCA_031372205.1 Gemmatimonadaceae bacterium
CACACGCGCACGCGCCAGCGGTAGCGTGTGCCCGACGTAAGTGGCGCACCTGCGTACGCCTCAAACACCGAGGCATCCGATGGCACCTTGCCCGAATCCCACACGGATTCTGCCCGCGACGAACGCACCGCCGCAGGATCGATGCTGACCTGAATCTGGTATGCGCTCTGAACGACGTTGCGCTCACTACTCGCGATACGCCAACTCAGTCGTGGGCGCGTGACGTCGGTGCCGAGTGGGTTGCTGCGGTATTCCGTACGCAACTCGTTGACGACGAGTGGCCGCTGTGCAACGAGCGGCGCTGGTGCGCTGACAGCAAGTGCAAGTGCGAACGGGGCGCAACGGGTTATGACACGGAGCACGATGCGCACCAAAGGGAGTGAGTCAGACGCTCAGACAACAACGACACGACTGGTGAGGATCGGCCCAGGGCGGGCTAGGCGCAAGCGCAGGACCCGCGCATGCCACGCAAGCTGTCACGGCATGTCATCCGCTAGGCCCAGCGCGCTATCTTTTCCGTCGCGCCTTCTCGGTTGTCTTCTACCCCGCGGCATACCCCATGAAACGCCTTTCACTTCTCGCGATCCTGTTCGGCATCGGCGCGTGCATGGCCTCGTCGCCGTCATCACCCGGTGCGTCAACGTCGACTGTCGCGCGGAACGGCACTTTTTTCTGGGCCGAGCAACCGGTCGGCAAGCGGCATACGCTTATGCCGTCGTCCAAGACGGTGGTCTACGGCGGCTACGACGCCGATGCGAAACCAGCACTCCGCATTGCGTCCGGCGACGAGGTTGAGATCGGCGCGGTGTCAACCTGTGGCGCTCGCTTGCTGCAACCCGGCAAGGACACGGGCACGGTAGAGCCGGCCTACAGACAAATCGCCGGCCCCGATCGCGACACCACACTCCGTCGCGGCCCCGGTGGACACATCCTCACGGGCCCAATCTACGTGGAAGGCGCGGAGCCCGGTGACGTACTGGAAGTGCGCATCAAACGTGTCGATATGGACATTCCATACGCGTGCAATTCGTTCAGTTCACGCAGCGGCTTCATCCCGGAGGATTTTCCGAACACGACACGGTCGCGCATCGTGCCACTCGACCGCGAACGGTTGATCGGGCACTTCTCCGACTCCATCCACATTCCGCTGCGTCCGTTCTTTGGTAGCATGGGGCTCGCACCGGCATCGGGTCGCATCAACAGCGCACCACCGAGCACGCACGCTGGAAACCTCGACAACAAAGAACTCGTGGCGGGGACGATTCTCTACATCCCGATCAAGTCGCGTGGCGCGTTGTTTGAGGCGGGCGACGGACATGCCGCGCAAGGCGATGGCGAAGTAGACATTACGGCGCTCGAAACAGCGTTGCGTGGGCACTTCCAGTTCATCGTGCGGAAGGACATGAAGCTCACCTGGCCGCGCGGTGAAACGCGCACGCACTGGATCGCGATGGGGACCGACAGCAGCCTGACGCTCGCCACCAAGACTGCGGTGCGCGAGGCGATCGTCCTGTTGGGCGACGTGAAAAGGATGTCGCGCGAAGACGCCTATATGCTGATCAGCACGGGCTGCGACGTGCACATCACGCAATTGGTGGACGGCACCATGGGCGTGCACGTCATGATCCCCAAGGCGCTGTTCGTCAAATAGCAATCGGCCACGAGATGGTGCTGTGACGAACCTGCTTGAAGGACGCCGACTCAAGATTGCCTTTGTCGGCACGCACGGCGTGGGCAAGACCACGCTGTGCTTCGATCTCGCGGCACAACTCAAACGCCTAGATCTGGGCGTCGACATCGTCAAGGAAGTGGCACGCCGCTGTCCGCTGCCGATCAACGAGCGCACCACGTACGACGCGCAAGCGTGGATCCTGCACACGCAAATTGCCGAAGAAATCGCTGCCGCGGCGGCGTACGAAGTGGTGGTGTGTGATCGCTCGGTGCTGGACAACTACGCCTATCTCGTCGCGCGCGTGGGCCGGCAACCCGAGCTGGATCCGCTCGTTGCCGCATGGGTGCGCAGCTATGACGCCCTCTTCAAAGTCCCCGTGCTCGGCGCTCCGCGTTTTGACGGCACACGCGCGGTGAGCCCCGACTTTCAGCTAGAAATTGACGCGATCATCGACCAACTCGTCGCGGCGTTTGAGGTGCCCGTCCACGCCCTCGATCCACACGACCGCGACGGTTGGACGGCGCACGTGGTAGAGCGACTCGGACTGCCGGCCAACCCACCGCAAATCGATCTCTTTAGCGCGCCGACCTAGGGCGAGGGTCTCGACCCAACGCGTAACGCAGCGACAAGCCAGCGCCGTGCCCGCGCGATGGAAGAATGAGACCAACGCGCGCAGGCAGCTGATAGCGATCCCAGCGCTCGCTGCCCACAATCGCTCCGATACCGGCACCGACGCCGCCGGAGCCCAGGATCATGCTCCCCAAGAATTCGCCGCGCGTGAGCTCCGGGTCGCAGCCGCGCGAGGTACATGTCGGTTCGGGGATTGGCGTCAGCCCCAGCACGAGACCAACACCGGCGCCGATCACCAGCCCCTTTAGTGCGCCTGCGGCGTGGCTCTTGCCGCGCGACAGTTCCACGCTCGTGAGCCGAGACATGGGGATAGCAAGCGGCGAAGCGTTCGCGCGCGAGATCGTGAGTGAGTCCGCCGTTCGCGCAATCACGATGCCGGTCAGTCGGCCGGCCAACGCGCCCGGCGCCAACACCCGCACGCGCGCGCCAGGCTGCACCTCGAGCATCTGGCCCATCCCCGTCGTTGGCAACATCACACACAGCATCGCGACACGGACTCCACGCATACACACCTCAGGGTAGGGGTAACTACGGACGCGCGTCACACACTGGAATGCCCGGTACGCGCGCCGCGTAGGCAATTATGCGCGTGTCGCACGTGAGGAGCGACATCCCAGACAGTTGCGCCTGCGCGATGAGCATACGATCGGCCGGATCGGCGTGTGGTACCCCACTCAGCAACGTGCTCTGAATCAGGACCTCGCGCGTTAACGCCATCCCTTGCACGCCCGGCGCGCGCAATGCCTGACCAAGCCAGAGCGTCGCATGCGTTGGCAGCCGCAGCTGTCCTCTGGACGCCTTGAGCGACACTTCCCAAAACGAGATGTCGCTCACATACAACCGTCGGTCGCTTGCCGCAGCGGCGATTAGGGACCACGCGCCGGCCGACATATGTTCGAACGCCGCGTGCAGCATCCAGATCCACGCATGCGTGTCGAGCAGCAACACATCCGTGCGCGTGGCGCCCTTCGACGCCCGCCACAACAATGGCCGTGCGACATACGCCACCGCTGCTTCGGCGACGCGCTTGGCTCGCGGCGCGACAGACCGCGTGCGCGACGGACTCGCTACCACGCAGCACCGCCCAGCGGATCTGCGTCAGACATCTCCCATGCCGCAAAGTCTGGTGCGACGATATCCACCTCCGCCGCGAACACGCCGCGCAGAAAACCAATCGGCGACAGCGGTGTGCTGTCCACGGGCCCGACCTTGACCACCGGTCGGCCGTGTTTGGTGATGACGATCTCGCTCTGGCGGGCCGCCAGATCGTCCATCAGTTCAAGACAGGTCGCCTTGAAGGTGCTGGCGGACATGGACTCCAGCACCGCTGTCTCACGCACCACCAGCGGTCCTTTCTTGTTCTGCATGACACGTCCTCAAAAAGAGTTATAGTCAATTTGCCATGGTCATAATATCTATGCAAGGGGATCGACCTCCAAGCGCCCTCCGCTTTAGAGCGCTTGCGGCCACACTAGGGGCACGGCAAGTTCACGAGACTGTGAGCGAGAGTCGGCCATTCCGATTTCAGGGGACCGTGATGCATTCCTTCCGCGCAATTCGAGTCGCTGTGACCTATGCGGGGACCGTTGGTTGCCTGCTGCTCGCACCGCTGCTGCGCGCCGAAGCGCAGGCTGACGCGGAAGTGTTGAGCAATGCGACGGTGGTCCAGATGGTGACCGCCAAGCTGTCCAAAGACCTCATCCTCGGCAAAATCAATTCGGCGCGGCCTGGTTTTGATTTATCGAGTGTCGGCCTTGCCTCACTCATCGCATCCAAAGTCGACCAGAGCATCATCAAGCAGATGTTGCAGGTGGCCGACAACGCGCGACGCAGCGGCACCGCGCCGTCGACGTTGGCTGGCCTCGACGAAGTGTTGACCAACGAAATGATCGTCAAGATGCTGGGCGACAAAGTGCCCAAGCCACTCGTGTTGCAGAAAATGCAGATGTCGCGATCTGCGTTCGACGTCAGTGCCGGCGGCATGGTGAGCCTGAAGACCAGCAAGGTGCCGGACGATGTGATCAAGGCGATGCTGTTGCCTCCCACGCCGCCACCCACTCGCGCGATCCCGGTGAAGGATCCAACACCCGCACCGGCAGCTGCCGACGACAAAAGCGCAGCGAAAGCCGCGGCAGGCACTGCGGCCAAGAGCAAGGCCACCGCCAAGGACTCGGCGAAGACCGTACCGCCAAAGAAGCCGCCGACGGCGTAAGCCACAACGGAGCGCACCCGCGTGTCGCGCTAGGGTTTCTTCAGCGCGTCGTGCGTCGTGGACGGCTTGGTGTTCATCTGCAACGCGTCGTCGTTCACCCAGTAGTACGGGCCGAACGGCACCTGCTTCGGCCACACTTGATCGAGACTCATTGCGTCGTACATCGTTCCACCCTTCATCACCCACTTGATGTCGGTGGTGTTCTTGATGTTGTCGAGTGGATTGCTGTTGAGGATCATGAAGTCGGCGAGTTTCCCCACCTCGATCGAACCAAGATCCTTGTCTGCGCCGAGGAACCTGGCACCGTGCAGTGACGCCACTTCCAGTGCGCCCATGTTCCCGAGTGCGCTTGCGCCCATCCACACTTCCCAGTGCGGCGCGATGCCGTGTTGTTCGCCGTGTGAACCCAGCGCGCCGTAGCCGCCTTCCTTGATGATGTCGGCCATCGCCTGCGCGATGAGCGGGAAGCTGTAGTCCGTTATTGGGCGCAACGTGCGAACGCGCAATTGCGGCACGAGGGCGCGCCAAGGAAACCAGCGACGTTGTTTGGCGTCCTTCCACACGTCACTCTCCTGGAACCAGTACTCGATGTTCCACGCTTGCGGGCCGGCCACGACGAGTGTGGGGGAATACGTCGCCTTCGCCTGACCGAGAAACTTTGCGCCATCGGAGTACATGGGCACCTCGCTGAACGGATGTTCCCAGCCCGTTTGCCCATCCATGATCATCGCCAGATCTTCGAAGAAGTCACTTCCCTCCGACGTGACGTTGATGCCGATACCACGACTGGCTTCGGCGATCCATTGCCGCTGGTCGCGCCGCGGCTGCGCGTACTGCTTGATTTGCGTCGCGCCCCAGTCGTTCATGCGACGCACGAGTGCCTGCGCGCCCGCGAGGTTGGTGATGTCGTTCGTGCGTGCGCCGTCGCCGCCACTGGCGTTGTCGCCGGTGCTGAACGTGCGTGGCCCGATCATCTCGCCGGCCTCAATGAGTTCCGCCGTGGGAAAGACGTTCTGACTCCACGTGCTGACGTCCATCGTGGTCGTGACGCCGTACGCGAGATAGATGGCTTGCTCGAAGTCGTGCGGCGGACGCATGCCCCGCCACTCGCGGTAGTGATGCGAGTGCATGTCGACGAAGCCCGGGATAATCGTCTTGCCGCTGGCATTGATGACGCGGTCGGCGCCGGCGGTGGAGCACTTGCCCACACAGGTAATGCGACTGCCTTTGACGACAATCGTGCCACCGCTGATGACCTGCTTGTTGTTCAGCGTGACGAGTCGCGCGCCAGTGATGGCGACGATACCCGTAGGCAAGGCACGTGGTGCACTGACGCTCAGCGTGATCGTATCGGCGCGCTTCGTGTCGACATGATAGATGAAGAAGCGATTGCCACTCCCCCATTCGAGCGTGTTTGGGTCGCGCCAGCGCGGAAAAATGCCGCCATCGCGCGAGAGTTGCGCTACAGGAAACGCGCCGCGCCGCTTCTCGACGCCCAGTGTGTTGGCGCCCGTGCCGTTCCAGGCGAGCATGGTGAGATACACATTGTCGCCTTCCTGAAACGCGACGTACTGACCATCCGGACTCGGAACCATCTCGTCCGCAGCGGGGAAGGTGAGATGGGTTTGTTTGTCGCTGCCATCGGGTTTGACGCTGACGAGTGCCGTACCGCCGCGACCACCGGGTGCACCACCAACGCCTGGCGCACCAGCACGTTCGTCCGGGAAGAAGAGACGTCCCTCGGGGCCAAAGCTTGGTCGCAGCAACTGTCGACGCGCTTCATTGCCAACCGACACGCCCGTTGGTTTGACGATCGTGGTGATCACCACGCCGGTGTCGTTGCCCACGGCATTGTAGCGTGTGAGTTCATACCACGCGTTGTGCGTGAGCGTGCGTCCGCGCGCCGTCGCGCCCTCGCCGCGCGCGACTACTACTGACCGACCGTCTGGGCTCCACACGGGATCGACGAAATCGCCTTCTGTCCGACTGAGTCGCGTGGGAGCGCCACCTGCTGCGGGCACCGTCCAGAGGTGCCCACGATTGCCGTCGTCGAAGGTGACGAAAGCGATTGCGCGTCCATCGGGGCTCCACGTTGGTGCGTACTCAAGCGCTTTGAACGACGCAGGTGTCACGCGCTGGGGTGTGCCACTTGCTCCACGTTGCACATACACATGCCCAAGCGCTTGAAAGGCGATGAGTGAGCCATTGGCATTAGTGCTGGGCCAGCGCACGAACTGCGCTTTGACGGCATCGTCACTGACACGGAACTCACGACGCGCCATCTCCGAAATCGTGCGGTGTACCGTAGCAGTGAATGCAATCGTGCTCACCACGCCTGATGCCACGTCTACCCGCCGCAGTTTGCCACCTTGCGCGAGCACGATGCTCTTGCCGTCACTTGCCCACTTGTAGCGCGGCAACACGCCGAGTGTCTTGCTGCCGCTCGTGACCATCGGATCAATCGGGTCCATGAGCAAGCGTTCGGCGCCTGTCTTCATGTCGCGCAACCACAGGGCCGTGCGCGGGCCGTATGTGTGTCCCTTGAATTCGAGCAGGCCATCGGGGATCTGTCGCGCGAAGGCGAGCCAACGTCCGTCGGGAGAAATCTCGGGCATCGCGGCTCCGCCACTGGAAAACCGGCCAGCAGCTGCGCCGACGCTTTCGCCGTTGGTGACGTCAACAATCTCGCCGCCCTTGAACTCAAAGCGACGCAACTGCATTGAGCCAGCGAGCGGTTCCTTGTCGGTCACGCTGGCCATCGTCACCTGATAATAGACGTAGCGGCCATCAGCACTCACCGCGGGGGCACTGCCGCCGGGCACGAGTGACACGCCGCTGCCGCCGTCGCGGTGGTACATCGCCAAGCCGGCACCGCCACCTTCGCCGCCACCGCGTCCGCCGCGTTTGACGACAATGAACTGGCCGTCGGGTGTCCACGCGGGTTCGGCGGCAGTGACGGCGAGGTCGGTGTAGACCGCACGCACATTGGAGCCGTCGGCGTTCATCAGCCAGAGATTGTTTTGCCCGCGTCTGTCAGAGATGAAGGCGATCGTTTTGCCATCGGGCGAGACACGCGGCTGATAGTTGAGCGCCACACCACTGCTTTGCGTCAAGCATTGGGCGGCACCACCGGCGGCGGGCACGCGATAGACGTGGCCGAGGAGATCGAAGTACACCCAGCTCCCGTCGGCGGAGATGTCGGCGGACATCCATGTGCCTTCACTGGTGACGAAGTCGATGTCGCGCGTTTTGCCGCGGGCCAGCGTGACGTCCCAGCGCGCGGTCGAGGAATCGGCGTTGCCTGCTGGCGCGCCGCCCACCCGTTGCGCGCGTACCGGCATGGAGACGGTGAGCGCCATGATGCACGCGCCGAGCGTAAGCGCCTTTGCACGATGTTGGATGGCGAGGCGATGTGCGGGCATGGCGATCGATCCTGACGTGGGTGAGTGGCGGACAACACAGTATGACTGCACACATAGGTATGTATCCTCCGCGCGCGGGCCTCGGCCAGTGGGATCGCCACCTAACCAGCCCACGCGACGCTGTCACGGCTTCTATGTTACGGCGCATGCGCACCACTGCCGACGTCGTTATTTGCGGAGCCGGAATTGCCGGCCTTGCGTCTGCCTACCACCTCGCTGCACGGCAACACGCAGGACGCGTGGTGATCGTCGATGAACGCGAAGCGTTGACGCTCACCAGCGACAAAGGCACGCAAGGCTATCGCAACTGGTGGCCTGGGCCAGACGACACCATGCTGCAGATGGTGTCGCGCAGCATTGACTTGATGGAAGAAACGGCACACGAGAGCGCCAACTTCTTTCGCCTCAACCGCCGCGGGTATCTGTTTGCGACGGCAGACGATGCGCAGGTCGCGCAGCTGCGTACCACGGCGCAACGGGTCTCGTCCTTTGGCATGGGTGCGCTGCGTACACATCCCGGCGCCGCATCGTACATGCCGCACTCAGCCGAGGGATTTGCCAACCAGCCCAACGGCGCCGACCTGTTGCTCGGCGACGATGCACGACGCGCATTCCCGTATCTGGCGCCCGAAACTGTTGGCGTACTGCACGTACGACGCGCCGGTACGCTCAACGCGATCGCACTGGGAGCATGGTTGCTCAAGCGGGCACTAGCCTGCGGCGCACATTTCGTGCGTGATCGCGTGAGCGCGGTGAGCACGAGCGGTGGACGCGTAAGCGAGGTGCATCTCGCCTCAGGCGATGTGATTGCCACCGACACGTTCGTCATCGCCGCTGGTCCGGCATTGCACGAGGTTGGTCGCATGCTTGGCGTCGAGCTGCCCGTCGTGCACGAGTTGCATTCCAAGGTCACCGTCCGTGACATTGGCGGTGCGGTGCCGCGCGACGCGCCATTTGTGATCTGGAATGATCCGGTGGACGTGGACGGCGTGCAGTTGCCGGGCGGCGCACACCTGCGTCCGGTGGACCTCACACACGGCGACGAACTGTACTTGATCTGGACATACGAGACCGAGATTCGACCGTACCTATGGCCGCCGATATTCGACCAGCGCTACGCGAACAATGCGTTGCAGGGCTGTGCGCGGATGATTCCGGCGTTGGCACCGTTTGTCGCGCGGATGTTGCGACACGCCGTGGTTGACGGTGGCTACTACTGCAAGACGCGCGAGAATCGTCCGCTCGTTGGCCCGCTGCCTGTGGCCGGTGCGTACGTGATTGGTGCGCTCTCGGGAATGGGACTGATGTCCGCGCACGCCTGTGGTGAACTGCTGGCGTTGCACGTAGCGGAGCAGACGTTGCCAACCTATGGGCGATGGTTCTTGCCATCGCGGTACGACGACGCGGCATATCAGACGGTGGTTGCGCAGTGGGGGCCACTGGCCGGACAACTCTAGCGGCGACCGCCGAAATTGCGAAGGCGCCACGCACTCTGCACATTGTCGAGAGCGGCACCGGCCGCAGGCTGGCATGGGCGATTGGTTGTCCTGATCCACGGCGAGGGTTCGACAATGTTCATCACCACCCAACGTAAGAACGTCGTTGTCGCTGTAGTCATTGCACTGTTTGTGGGCGCCTGCGGGGGGGACACGGGTGCGCCCACACCGCCACCGGATGCGTTGCGCGGCGTCACCGTATCGCCGTCGACGGGGAGCGTGATTGCAGGGCAGACCATCAGTCTCACCGCCAGCGCTGATGCGGCAGCAGCAACCGTGAGCGTCACGACCACCTTCACCAGCGGCACACCTACCGTGGCGACGGTATCTGCGTCGGGCGTCGTGACTGGTGTGAGCGCTGGCACTGCGGTGATCATCGTCGCGGCCACTGGTAGCGGGTCGGGTTTCACCACCACAAGCAAGACGGCGACGGCGACGATCACTGTAACGCCTGCACCGGACGCGATTCGGAGCGTGACCGTGTCACCAAACGCGGGAGACGTCACCGTCGGGCGCACGTTGCCGCTCACGACGACGGCCGATGCGGCGGCGGCCAGTGTTGCGGTGACCTACGCGTTCGCGAGTGGCACACCCGCGGTCGCTACGGTGTCGGCGACCGGTGTTGTGACTGGAGTGACGCCGGGGACCTCGGTTATCACGGTGACCGCCACGGGCAGTGGCACGGGCTACACGACGACGAGCAAGAGTGCAACCGCGACGATTACCGTCGCACCGGCACCGGATGCACTGCGCGGACTCACGGTTTCGCCGGCAACGGGGACAGTGACCGCAGGGCAGACGCTGGTACTGTCGCCAGTGCCCGACGTGGCGGCCGCCGCCGTAACCGTGACGAGTAGCTATGCGAGCGCCTCACCCGCCGTGGCGACGGTGTCAGCGGCAGGCGTGGTGACGGGACTCACAGCCGGCTCGGCGCTCATCACCGTGACGGCCACCGGATCGGCCGCGGGTTTCACGACGAACAGCCGGACCGCGACGGCAACCATCACCGTGCTGGCCGGACCGAACGCGCTGCGCGGGCTCACCCTATCGCCGGCGGCCGCGAACGTGATCCTCGGCTCAACGTTTGCATTCACCGCCGTACCCGACGTCGCCGCCGCAACGGTGTCGGTCACCAACGTGTACTCGAGCTCGAACACCGCCGTCGCCACGGTGTCATCGACAGGCGTGGTGAGTGGCGTGACGCTCGGAACGTCGGTGATCACCCTGACGGCCACCGGCTCCGGTTTCGGTTATACGACGACCAGCAGAACGGTGACGGCGACCATCACGGTGGGCCTGCCGATTTTTGCGGCTGATCAGTTTGTCCCGATCCCCGCCGGGAGTTTTTCCATGGGCACGGCGAACGGTGTTGAGGTGGACGAGCGGCCACTGCACACCGTGACGCTCAGTGCGTTCGCCATACAAAAAACAGAATTGACGCAAGGGCAGTGGCGTGCCGTCACGGGCTTGAATCCGAGTTTCAACCGAGCGTGCGGCGACGGCTGTCCAATGGAGTCCATCAGCTGGGATGACATTCAGCTGTTCCTTGTCAAGCTCAACCAGCTCGACCCTGGAAAGGGGTACCGTCTGCCGACGGAAGCGGAATGGGAGTACGCGGCGCGAGCGGGAACTACCGGCGAATTTGCCAGCACGAGCATCGTCGACGATGTGGCCTGGTGGGTGGGCAACGCGAACAACTTTACACACCCAGTGGGGCAAAAGCTTGCAAACGCCTGGGGGCTGTTTGACATGTACGGCAATGTGTGGGAGTGGGTGCAGGACTGGTACTCGGCGACGTACTATGCGACGTCGCCCGCCACCAATCCGGCAGGCCCCGCATCCGGATCGGACAAGGTGCTGCGCGGCGGGTCGGCGCTTGCGGAACGGACGTTTATTCGATCCGCCTATCGCAACTTCCGCTTGCCCACACAGCCGGCGAGTTTCGTCGGCTTCCGGCTGGTGCGAAATCCGTAGGCGCGGTGAGCGCGTGATTCGCCGACCAGTGTTGTTCCGCGCGTCGTTGCTTCTCGTCCTCGCGATATGCGCGGCACCGAGTGCGCGTGCGCAGCGCACCGTCGATCTCGACGCGGCGACCATCACGGAGCTCAACGCGGCCTTCGATGCTGGTACGCTCACCGCCGAGTCGCTGGTGAAGCGGTATCTCGCGCGCATTGCCGCCTACGATGCGCAGGGGCCGCGCATTCATGCAATCATCGCGCTCAATCCACGGGCGCTCGAGACGGCGCGTGCGCTGGATGCGGAACGGAAGGTGAAAGGCAAACGGTCGCTGCTGCACGGTATCCCACTCGTCCTCAAGGACAACTACAACACGCGTGACATGCCAACGACCGGCGGCTCCGTACTGCTCGACGGCTATGTCCCATCGCGTGATGCATTCCTGGTGCAGAGGTTGCGCGATGCGGGCGCGATCATTCTGGCGAAAGTGAACATGTCCGAGTTTGCGTCGTCGGGTGCATACAGTTCACTCGGCGGTCAAACGCTCAATCCGCACAATCTGGCATACTCGCCGTCTGGTTCGTCTGGCGGCACGGGCGCGTCGATCGCTGCAGGCTTTGCACAGTTCGGACTGGGCACCGACACCGGCGGCAGCATTCGCGGTCCGGCCACGGTCAACGGCATTGTCGCGCTCAAACCGACACACGGCTTGCTGAGTCGCACCGGCATCATTCCGCTCGCGCTCTCGTTCGACACGGGCGGCCCCATGGCCCGCAGCGTCACCGATATCGCCATCGCGCTTGGCGTGCTGGCTGGCGCTGACCCGAGTGACAGTGCGACGCAGAAAAGCGACGGACATGCGGAGCGCGACTATGCGAAGTATCTGCAGCTCGGCGCGCTCAAGGGCGCGCGCATTGGCGTTGCGCGCGATTTTACGGGCTTCGATACGGACGTCGACTGGATTGTTGAATCGTCGCTCGCGACAATGCGTCGCGCTGGTGCGACCATCGTGGACGTGCGCTTTCCCGCGTGGATGCTGGCGGCCAAAGGGGCGTGGTACACCGCGATTCGGTTTCCGGAATTTCCTGGACAGATCGCCGACTACCTCAAGGACACGCCCAGCGCGTATCCGAAATCGCTTGCGGAGTTGATTGAGCGCGCGCGAGCGATCCCGTCACTTGGAGCGAGCAACGACGGCACAGTCACCGCGCCGAATGCATCGCGCTGGGCGAAGTTTGTCAACGAGCTCGCGAGCGGCACCACGGACGACTATCGCTACCGCACGGTGCGCGACCATGCGCTGCCGATGATGCGCGACGTGGTGAACGGCATGCTGACAGCCAATCAGTTGGACGCGATTGTCTATCCCACACAGTCGATCACCCCCGAACGCATCGATGTGCCGGAGAACACCACGGCACCCGACGCGATGAACATCGCGAACCTGACTGGCTTTCCTGATCTCATCGTGCCCGCCGGTTTCAGCGACACCCGACTGCCAATCGGTATTTCGTTTCTTGGACCCGCCTGGAGTGAGCCGAAGCTATTGGCGCTCGGCTATGCGTTCGAGCAATTCACGCGCGCGCGACGCCGGCCCGCGAACACACCGGCGCTCGCGGGCGAGGGGATTGTCGTAAAATAGGCGCGACGTGCGTTACGGTACCTTGGGGGCGAGCACCATCGGCTCGCCGGGTTGCACCTTGAGGACGCGCAGCACCGTGGTCTGCTTCTGGCCGCCCACGTCCAACACGACGCGGTAGTCGCCAGTCGTCGCGGTTGATGCGCCGCCCTGTCCGAATCCACCACCGCCACCGCCACCACGTCCGCCGACTGGGCCGGTGCTATCGGCGGCCAGCAATCGGCGCAACACGACGCTCGGTTTGCCGCTCGAATCGGGCACAGCGCGCGACTCAGCCGGACGCGGATTGTACCCGCGCGGAAAGCCTGCAATCTGCGCCGTATCGGGGAACGCACCGCCACCGCGTCCGCCGAAGCCCGCACCACCACCACCGCCGCCGCCTCCGCCAAACCCGACGCCGCCCGCGTTCGGTTGTGCCATGGCGAAGTTCCAGGTCACTTTATTCACACCGGCGGCCGTACCGCCAGTCAAGCGCGCCACAGTATCACCCTTGGCATTGACGATGAGGACGCGCACCGGACCAGTCGTCGCGGTGCTCAATCGATAGGCGATCTCTGCGCCGGCCGGACCACCGTCACCCTTCCACCCGCGTTGCGCGCGTTGTTCAGACGGTGGGATAGATGTGGGGTATTGCAGCGCCACCGTTGGCTCGAACAAATGCGTGCCCTTGGCGATGACTGCGTCAGACATTTGTTGCAGCTGACTCACGTCGAGAATCCAGATGGCGCGACCGTGCGTGCCGGCGATTAGTTCGCGATCGCGCGGATGGATTTGCAAATCGTACACCGGCACCGTGGGCAGGTTGTTGCTGATGGAAAACCAGCTCTGCCCTTTGTTGAGTGATGCGAAGACACCGGTTTCCGTGCCGACGTACAGCAGATTCGGATTGACCGGATCTTCGCGGATCACGTACGTGGAGCCAGGGGCGCGCGTGGGCAGGTTGCCGTTGATCGAACGGAAGGTCTTGCCCCAGTCGTTGGACACGAACACGTACGGCGCAAAATCGTTTTCGCGGTGATTGTCGCGCACGACGTACACGGTCGCCGAATCGTGATGCGACGGTTCGATCTTCGCCACGTGCGCCATCGCCGGTACACCCTTCATGTCGCTGACATCGTCCCACGTCGCACCATCGTTGCGCGTCAAGAACACCTTGCCGTCATCCGATCCCGTGTACAACAACCCGGCCCGAATGGTCGACTCGGCGATGGTTACCAGCGTGGAGTTCTCTTCCGCACCTGTCGCATCCCGCGTGATGCCGCCCGATGCATCGGCCGCGCCGTTGCCATCGGCATCGAATCCCGTAGCGACGCGAATCCACATCGCGTCGGCGCGTGTGAGATCACCGGAAATGGCACGCGGATTAGCGCCTTTCTCCACCGATTTGAAGAGCTTCTCCGCACCGGTGTACACGACATTCGGGTTGTGATTGGAGACGATGAACGGCGCGTTCCAGTTCCATCGCGTGGCCACCTGCGGGTCTGCCAATTCTCGACGCATGCGAACGCGAATGTCGTTAATGCGCTTTTGCTCGTCGGCCGTGAGTGGCTTCGATCCGTCGCCTTTGATTGTGGCGATCTGCTGCCCGAACTGGCTCACCGTGACGGTGCGCGCGCGCGCACTCTGATTCTCGCCGGTGGCGATGTTGCGACGGGAGATGTTGCCGCCCTGCGTGGTGTAGTAGACGTTGTTGGGATCCGCCCAATCCTGCGCCGTTTGCAACCCGTCGGCCGATGCGACCTGGAACCAGTCGGTCATCTGCAACTGCCCGTTGCGTCGGCGACTCAGGCCGCAACTGGTGCCGTTGTCTTGCAGCCCACCGCACACGCGATAGGGCACTTGAAAGTCGTAGCTCACGCCGTAGAACTGCCCCATCGGCATGTTGTTGATCGCGTCGAAGGTGCCGCCGCGGTCCCACGTCTGGAACAGCCCCGCGTCACCCGCGACGAGAAAATGTTCGGGATCAGCGGGATCAATCCACATGGCGTGATAGTCTTCGTGAATACCCACCATGGAGGTGCGCCACGAATGCCCGCCGTCATCCGATAGCGCGAAGTCGACCGCCATGCGATAGACGCGATTCGGGTTCTTGGGGTCGACGCGCACCTGTGAAAAGTAGAACGGCCGATTGTTGATCGTGCTCATCCACGTCCAGCTCCGGCCCGCGTCCATTGACCGATAGAGGCCCGACAGCAACTGCTGCGGACGCGTGCCGCGCACACTGTCGGCTTCCACCATCACGTACACGATGTTCGGGTTGCTGGCCGCGATATTGATGTTCATCCGGCCCTTTTGCGTCTCTGGAAATCCGCCACCTTTGATCTCCGTCCAACTCCGTCCGCCGTTGGTGGTTTTCCAAAGCGCCGACCCGGGTCCACCGGATTTGAGAAATGCCGGTTTGCGCAGGCGTTCGTAGCTTGCAGCGTACAAGGTTTCCGGGTTGCGTGGATCCATTGCAACATCTACGAAGCCGGCTTTGTCGCTGACAAACTTCACCAAGTTCCATGTTGTCCCACCGTCTATCGTCTTGTAGAGCCCGCGTTCTGGATTGCTCGCCCACACTGCACCCAGTGCCGCGACATACGCGATGTCTGGGTTCGTCGGGTGCACGACGATGCGTCCGATGTGCTGCGTCTTCTCGAGTCCGACCGATGTCCACGTGACGCCCGCATCAATCGACTTGTACACGCCAAAGCCCGGCGTCACGCTGTTCCGCGAGTTCTGTTCGCCGGTGCCGGCGTACAGGATATTCGGATTCGACGGCGCAATGGCGATGTCGCCCATCGACGCAATGGCCTCCTTCTCCCACACGGAGAAAAAGGTCGTGCCGGCATTCACCGTCTTCCAGATGCCACCCGCCGCGCCCGCCACATAAAACACGCGCGAGTTCCTGGGATCGACAGCGAGGTCGGTCATTCGACCCGCCATGTTGACGGGGCCGATTGACCGCCACTTGAGTGATGCCAGTGTGGCCGCATCCGGGCTCTGCGCGCCGAGCGCCGAGGTGGCGAGCAATGACGCGACACACAGCACCATGGTCGAGTAACCGATGAGCGAAGCGGCACGACGCATGCGAGAGATCCGAGTAAGTGAGCGCAGGCGCTCGGGCGATTGGCGGAGTGGGTACCGACAGCAAAGATGCGTCACGGATCGGCAATCCGCAGGACGCGCGCGAAATCGAATGTCGCTTCGCATCGTCCACCAATGGTTCGCTTCCTACTTTAGGTTACACACAGGTTGAGCACGACCACACCGGGCGGGAGCGGTTCATGCGGCGTCGTACGTTCGTGTTGGCCGGACTCGGAGCGGGAGGTGCATTTGTGCTCGGCTGGAGTCTCCTGCCGACGAGGCAGCGACGCGTTGGTGCGCAGCCAATGCCCGTCAACGATCGCGAAGTCGCCCTCAACGGATGGGTGAAGATTGCTCCGGATGACACCGTGACCATTATCATGGCGAAGTCGGAAATGGGGCAGGGCATTCACACGGCGTTGGCGATGATTCTCGCCGAAGAACTCGACTGCGACTGGTCCGGGGTGCGCGTCGAGCACAGTCCCATCGACCGCATCTACAACAACGTGTCGGCGATTGTCGAGGGATTGCCGTTTCGCCCCGAGAGCGACGGCCGTGTGGCGCGAAGCACCAAGTGGATGACGGCGAAACTTGTCCGGGAAATCGGCATCATGATGACGGGCGGGTCGTCCAGTGTACGTGATCTCTGGATGCCGATGCGAGAGGCCGGTGCGGCGGCACGGGCCGCACTGGTGAGCGCCGCAGCAACGCGCTGGTTGGTACCAATCGCCGAGTGCACGGTACGTAACGGCGTGGTATCGCATGGCGAGAAGCGGTTGCGGTTCGGTGAGCTGCTTGGCGATGCCCCACAGTACATCGCGGCTGAGTTCGCGCTGAAGGACCCGCGCCAGTTCACGTTGGTTGGTACGTCGCAGCCCCGACTTGATTCGGCCGCCAAGTCACGCGGCGTGGCAAAATTCGGCGTTGATGTGCGTCTGCCGGAGATGTTGTTTGCCGCGGTGGCGACGAGTCCTTCGTTCGGCGCGACCGTGACGACGGTGGACGACGCGCGCGCACGGGCGCTGCCAGGCGTGCGACACGTGGTCGTGTGCACGGGGAGCAAGTGGGGCGACCCTGCTGCCGTTGCGGTGATTGCCGACTCATGGTGGCGTGCCACGCAGGGCGTTGACGCGCTCAACATCACATGGAGCCCCGGGCCCAACGTCGCACTATCCACCGACACGGTGCTCGCGCAGCTGCGGAAGGCGGCCATGCAGCAAAGCGGCGTGGCGTACGGCACGGTCGGCGATGTTGATGCAGCGCTTGAGGCATCAGCGAACGTGATCACCGCGACATACGAAGCGCCTTATCTCGCGCACGCCACGATGGAGCCCATGAACTGCACCGTGCGTGTGCGCAGCGATGGTGTGGATGTATGGGTGCCAACGCAGGTTCCCGGTCTGGCGCGCGCGGCCGCCGCGCAGGTCGCCGGCGTCAGCGAAGACAAGGTCAACGTGCATTCGCAACTGCTCGGCGGAGGGTTCGGTCGACGACTTGAGGTGGACTTTGTCGCGCAGGCGACGGCCATCGCGAACGCTGTTCCCGGTGTGGCGGTGCAGCTGCTGTGGAGTCGGGAGAACGACATGCAGCACGACATGTTTCGTCCGGCGTGCGTCTCGCGGCTACGCGCCGGGTTTGATCACACCGGTGCGGTGACCGGCTTCGCGGCACACTCGGCGGGTCAGTCTGCGTTCGTCGGCTTTGGCGAGCGCACTAACGCCTTCGGCTTTCGATGGACACCGGACCGGTCGGGCGGTGAAGGTACGTGGGATCAGCCGTATGAGTTTCTCGCACTCCGGTCAACGCACGACAGTGTGGAGCTACCCATCCCGGCCGGTATGTGGCGGGCCGTTGGTCATTCGCACCAAGGCTTTTTCATTGAAAGCTTCATGGACGAAATGGCGGCCGCAGTCAAACAAGATCCCGTGACGTTTCGCGCGTCCTTGCTCACGTCGCATCCGCGCGCGCTCGGTGTGTTGCAACTCGCGGCCGAAAAGAGTGGCTGGGGAACGCCGCTCGCGCCTGCACCGGACGGTCGCCCGCGCGCTCGTGGGATTGCGCTGCACGCATCATTCGGCACGACGGTGGCGGAAGTCGCCGAGGTGTCACTCGACGTTGACGGACGCATCCGCGTGCATCGCATCGTTGCCGCGGTCGATTGCGGCTTCGTGGTGAACCCGAACATCGTGACGCAACAGATGGAGAGCGCGATTGTGTACGGACTGACGGCCGCACTGCATGGCGAGATCACGATCGAAGGCGGACGCGTCGTGCAGCGCAATTTTCATCAGTATCGTCTGCTCCGTATCGACGAGTGTCCTGTTATCGAAACGCACATCGTTGTCAGTGCAGAGGCGCCGAGTGGCGTTGGCGAACCTGGACTGCCACCCGTCGCGCCAGCGGTAGCGAATGCCCTCTTCGCCCTCACCGGCCAGCGGCTGCGCACCCTGCCGCTCCGTCCCACCACCACGGCGAGTGGCGCATGAGCCGCACATGATCGACCTCAACATCAATGGACGCACCATGCCGTTGGACGTGGAGCCGGACACACCACTCCTCTGGGCGCTCCGCGACACACTCGGCCTGACGGGCACAAAATTCGGATGTGGCGTCGCCGCCTGCGGGGCGTGCACGGTGCATGTGGACGGTGTGCCCACGCAGTCGTGCGTGACGCCCGTATCGGCCGTGGTGGGGCGCACGGTCACGTCGATTGAAGGGCTCTTGGGTGCGGCGGCGGACGCCGT
>JANMKU010000147.1:0-3091 GCA_031372205.1 Gemmatimonadaceae bacterium
CACCATCCTGGACGCAGACGAAATTTTGGTCTTGCACCATGGCGCTGTGGCTGAGCGGGGTACCCATCGCGAACTGTTGGCCGTCCACGGTTTGTACGAGCGCCTCTATCGACTGCAGGCTGGCGATGCGTTCGGCGCGAGCCACAGCGTCCGCTCTCGGACGTTTACGCACGCGACCTCGTCGCCGCGCTTGCCAACCGACGCAACCCCCGGGTAGCTTCGGATTCCCTACGCTATCCTCTTCGGCCGAGCCACCCAACCATCGTGCAGCTTTCTGTCGCCGCGGGCACCGACGTCGGGCGCATCCGCGCAGGCAATGAAGACAGCCTGTATGCGGACGCCGATCAGGAGCGCGGACTCTTCATTGTAGCCGATGGCATGGGTGGTCACGCGGCCGGCGAAGTCGCCAGCGAGATGGCCGTTCAAATCGTGGCGCGCGATATGGCGGCCGTTCGCGACCTTGCCGGCCCTGATCCTCTCGCGCAAATGGCTGCGGCGCTCAAGGCGGCGAACCGCGCTATTTATGAGCGGACCATCGTCGAGGCCGACAAGCAGGGGATGGGTACGACCGCGTCGTGTCTGACCATGGGGCAGGGGCGTTGGATCATCGGGCACATTGGCGATTCCCGCATCTACCTGTTTCGCGACGGCACGCTACGTCAAGTAACCAAAGACCATTCCTATGTGCAGGAACAGGTCGACGCTGGGTTTCTCACGCCGGAACAAGCCCGATACCATCCCTACAGCAACGTCATCACGCGCTGTGTCGGAGCGAACGCGGAAGTCGAGGCCGACGTCCTCAACGGCGAGCTGCAAAACGGGGACGTGTTCCTCCTCGCATCCGATGGACTCACCGGCATGGTTGAGGACCCGCAGCTCAAGAAAATCCTTGAGACCCGCCAGACGCCCGGGCGGATGGTTGACGCGATGATCACTGAGGCGAATCGGCGCGGCGGCCTGGACAATATCACGGCCGTCGTGGTCCACGTTGTCCAGGTCCTCAGCGGCGTCTCTGGCACCACTGGCGAGACCCCTGCTGTCTCGCGTGGCTGACTCCGGCCACCCCGGCAGCGGCACTCCCGACTCCGTCGGCTCGTTGTCGGAACTCTATCTCGGCAACATTCTCTACGCACTCGAACGATGTGCGCTCTCGCTGGAGTCGGACGAGAAGCCGCTTGACGCCGCCTTTTACCGCGCCATAGGCCGGAAGCTGGCCGACGCACACCGGCGCGCCCGGTCGGACTAGCGACGCTCGGCACACCGACGCGACTCGACCGCTTGACTGCTAGGTGAGAAGCGGCAGCCCGTGCTCCAGGCGCCGTCTCACGTCGTCGCCGTCGCGGCGGATCAGTGCCAGCACCGCCGACTCCGGCACGGGCGAACGGTCCGCGGTCAGCACCAGTAGACGTCTGGCGCTCCGGTAGAGTTCGTCGCTCAGCCTTGGCAAGTTGATGTCTCCCGTCCATCCGGACGCTGTCAGCTGCGCGATGCGACCGTCACGCCGCAGGAGCGGAATATCGAGTCCGAGCATTTGCGTTTTCACAGGAAAGTCCAGCAGCACCGCCCCGCGCGCGAGACCGAGTTCGTCGGCCAGCGCGTCTTCGACCTGGCGAGTCAGCGCATAGTCATTGGCGATCCACTCGCCGGCGTTTTCACCGAGTGTGGCCGCAGCGCATTCGTACGAACGCTTATGCAATCGCCGAGTCCGGAGTCCGTCGAGCATGGTACGCGCTTCACGCGGCAGAGTTGGCGTGTCGAGGTGCAGCAGCAGCCCTTCGTCGGTGAATCGCGACACCGACTGCACCGAGACCACACCCTCGTCCAGTGACACCGCAACGAGACGTTTGTACATGGCGGTCGCGCTGCGCACCGCGTGGTGCCAATAGACATTCCGAAACATCTGGTACTTGGCGAAGAGCAATGACTCAAGAGCCGAGAGTCCCTTCTCGTGCACGCCGATGGTGGCGGCGCCATGGTCCGGGTGGGGCACGATGACGAGCGAGTTGATCAGCCGATCGACATCGATCTCACCGTAGGGCACACCACACATGACGGCATCGCGCTTGAGGTACTCGATCTTGTCGAGATCAAGCGAGCCAGAGATCAGCCCTTGGAGTGGACTCGTGCTCCGACCGGTGATCAGCGCGTAGACACGTTCGGCTGAACCGGCGCCGAGCGCGTCCTCGAGCAGCTGCGCAACCGCGCCTCCGGTGACGAGCGGGTGCGCGACTTCCTCGTGATGCGTCACGCCAATCTCTTCGAGCGCGTGCGAAAATGGGTAGTGCCCGACATCGTGCAGCATCGCCGCGGCGCGCACGATCTGTGGTTCATCCGCGGCGACGTCTGTAAGCGCGCCGCGTTCTTCCAGCAGGCGCAGTGCCACGCCAGCCAGATGGTAGGCGCCGAGCGCATGCTCGAACCGCGCATGCGTTGCGCCGGGGTAGACCAGGAACGCCAGACCGAGTTGGCGGACGTACCGCAG
This sequence comes from Gemmatimonadaceae bacterium, assembly GCA_031372205.1. Classification (GTDB taxonomy): domain Bacteria; phylum Gemmatimonadota; class Gemmatimonadetes; order Gemmatimonadales; family Gemmatimonadaceae; genus Gemmatimonas. The sequence continues at coordinate 2,483 of JANMKU010000147.1, forward strand.
GCGTTGCACCACGGGCGTTTCGAGGAGCGCCAATGCAAGCGGATCCAGCCGAATGTTGTTCCAGATCGGGTCGCGAATGATTTCCATGGACGGATGATACGAGGACGTTCGTCACGTGGTGGAGCGTTCTGTCCCTTGCATGGCCAATTCTACGGGGAGCGGGTGGCCTATTCCCAACGAAATCGAACGGCTAAGGGTAAGCAGAAGAGATCCAACGACCCCAATACTGGTCGAATTAACGAAGGTCGATCACCCTCGTCTAAAACACCCTGTGATTTTCAGAACTTTACTTCGGACGCTGCCGGTTGCGTTGTTGTTCTTGGTTGCGATGGGCAAGTCCGCCGCAGCTCAGGCCGTGGATATCATCCGCGGTCGGGTAACCGGCCCGGACTCCCAGCCCATCCCGAGTGTGCTGGTCACGGCGACCACGCTCTCCGGCAACGTGAGCCGCATTCAGCGCACCGACAAAAACGGCCGCTTTACGATTTCCTTTCCCGGTGGCGAAGGGGACTACTGGGTGACGTTCACCGCGCTCGGCTACGCCATGCGTCGCTACGAAGTGAAGCGGGCGGTGGATGAGGAGATCCTCATTGCCAACGCGCGGATGTC
>JANMKU010000172.1:0-2428 GCA_031372205.1 Gemmatimonadaceae bacterium
TTATTCCTTCGGGAGGTTTCTCCATGGGACGAAACGCTCGTATTCTGCTGGCCGCTACCACTCTCGCTGCCGCGGCCGTCGCAATTCCGTCGCCCATCAAAGCAGCCGGTCCAATCTACTGGGTGGCCAGCTGTAGCAATACCATACTTCCCGAGAAAGGTAGGGCATCTACCCCACAGGAAATTGTGGAATTCGGCGGCATTTGTCGCGCGAATGGCGGTCATCTAACTCGAGTCGAACCGATCTTCAACTGAAAGGCTGATATGCAAGAACGGGGCAAGGACACAAAATGCTCGCCCCGTTCACAATGTGATTGCCGTTATCCCAGCGTGAAGACGGTTGTACCCACAAGCGCATTGCCAGCGACTTCCGCAGACACCTGTATGTGCCAGCACCGGAAAGTGAACTCGTGTTGAAGTTGTAGATGTGCGTGCAATCAACCTGGCGGAAATTCACGGCACCGCTGAATGCTGAATGGAGTGGCAACGGGGCCGACGGAAGTAGCTGCGAGCGTTTGGAGCAGAACGCGGCGTTTTAGTCCCATGGAGACGGTCGGCGCCACAGCTTTCTCCCCATACGCCATGATCGCTTGACTGACACTTCCGCACTGCTGCCGAACGGGAACAGCTCCGGGTCCGAGAACTCGTCCATCATATCCGTCGCCTTGGCGGACGCCTCGTCGGCCCAGTGGACGATTTCCGCCTCAAGGGTCATCGGTTGCACCGGGCTCCCGAACTCCAGCGATCCGTGATGCGAAAGAATCAAGTGCAACAGCTCGTCACGCTGCGCGACGGAAAGCACCAATCCTGAGGCAACCAGGCGACGGTCGAACATCAGCGCGCCGAGTGTGACATGGCCCAGCAGCATGCCCGTGGGAGTGTGCGCAAACCCTTCTGCTGACACGGCATACGCCTCGACCTTGCCGACGTCATGCAACAGCGCGCCGGCCACGACCAGATCGACGTTTGCCTGCCGCACAGTGCGCGCAGTGTGCTTGGCAATCGAGGTCACTTCAAACACGTGGAGCAACAAGCCTCCCAGCTGCGCGTGGTGACCGTTCACCGCACCAGGCGTGCGCTCGAACTGCAGACGGAACGCATCGTCGCCGAAAAACAGGTCGACCGCCTGGCGGACAGTTGCGGAGACAATGCCCGCCCGGAGCTTGTCGATCGCGTCCCAGACCTTTTCCGTCTCTACGTCGATGCGGAGCAAGAAGTCGGTCGGATTGAACTCTACCGCCGACAGCACCCGCAGTGGCGCGGCGAGCTGCAGCTGCCGCTTTTTCGCACCCTCGTCGCCAAAGAGCCCGATGTCACCGACGACCTGCACCACCTTCCCGCGCTCAGCACCCGCACACCAATCGAGTCGTTCTGACCAGATCGGTGCGGTGTCAATGCTGCCGGTGGCATTACCGAGCACCAGCACGACGAACGGGAGGCCAGCGCGGGTTGTCCGTTCGACGCGGTCGCGCACCAGAAACTCGTGTTCAACTCGGGCACCAATGGTCGCCGAGCGGAGATCAAAAGGGGGCATTTCGGAAAGGTCGGGCCCTTCAGGTCGGCAAGGCAAGGGCCAGGCGAATTGTGCGCCACCCTTGCGCTTCGGGTTTGGAGGCGAGAGGCTTGAACGGATGACACTCCAACTTTCCGCCGCACCCAGTGGCTCGGAGGCGGCACGGCAACACGATGGCGCCGCCGAAGATTGTCCCGAGAGCGCGGCCCCGCCGCTGGCGCAATCCGAAGCGGAGACGAATGCGCTCCGTCTCTGGGTCATCTTGTCGCGCGCGCATGCCGCGATCGGAGCGCATGCGCAAGCCGATGCCGCACGTCATGGCCTGACGATTGCTGAATTTGCCATTCTGGAGGTGTTGTTTCACCGAGGTCCCATGCTGCTCGGTGAAGTGCAGAAACGCATTCTCGTCTCCAGCGGCGGCATCACGTTTCTGGTGGATCGGCTGGCAGCCAAGGGACTGGTGGAGCGTCGAAATTGCGAGCGCGACCGTCGGGCGCGATATGCCCAGTTAACAGCAGCAGGTGATGTGCGCGTGCGAGAGATCTTTCCTGCGCACGCGGCGGCCCTCACACGCGCCATGACTGGGCTGAGCACCGATGACCAACGTGACATCGGCGATGCGTTGCGCGTACTTGGCCTTCAGGCGGCCAGCACGGCGCTGCCCTGAACGGCCACCGCGCGCCCAAACCGTCGAGTCATCAGGGGAAGGATCCCCTTGCGGAATAGTATCTCAGTAGTTAGATATCCATCACTAAGACACTGGTGCTCGCCGCCAGACATCCATCAGAAACGCAACGCCACTTCCGGGCAGGACAGAACCATGCAATGGACCATCGACACCGCGCACAGCGAAATTCACTTCGCCGTCCGACATATGGGAATCTCCACCGCACGCGGCTCATTTTCGACGTTCACC
>JANMKU010000266.1:0-5070 GCA_031372205.1 Gemmatimonadaceae bacterium
CACCACCACCACCACCACCACCACCACCACCACCACCACCACCACCGGCACCTCGACCGCCCCCGTTGGCCTGGCGTCCATAGGTGGTGAGCACCGTGGCCATGTCCATCCCGAGTTCTTTGGCTTTCACCTGCACATACGAATCGAATGCTGCCGCGGACTCGACGTCGAACCCAGGTGAACTTCCCGCCACGGTTGGTGGATCGGCAAGTTCCGTCGGCTTCGCGCCGAGCGCTTTGAGTTTGTCAACGAATGCCAGAAATACGGGGTCAGGTGTCGGTGCATTCTGCTTGCGCACACCAATGCGGAGCGTACCAAGGTTGATGTTCGTGTTGAAGTGAAACGGCATCGTGATGGAGCCTGGATCCTTTGCATCCGCACCGTGAATCACGTTGAACACCATGGCCGCATCCTCTGCGGTGCGCGTGACCGGACCCACGCGGTCCATCGACCACGCGAGCACCATGCCGCCCGAGCGACTCACACGTCCAAACGTGGGCCGCAGCGCGCTGATGCCGCAGGTGGTCGCGGGGCTGACAATCGATCCAGAGGTCTCCGTGCCGATTCCGAACGCAACGCAGCCCGCCGCCGTCGCCGAACATGGGCCAGCCGATGAACCGCTTGAACTTTGCGTGATGTTCCACGGATTCTTGGTGCCGCCGCGAAACCAATTGCCGCCTTGCGCAAACTGTCCGGTCGATAACTTCGCAATCAACACAGCGCCGGCGTCGCGCAGTCGCACCACCACTTCTGCGTCATCGTCGATCACACGGTTCTCGTAATCGGCGGCGCCCCATGTTGTCGGTGTGTCCTTCACGGCGAAGAGATCTTTGACACCCCATGGAATGCCGTGCAATGGACCGCGATACTTCCCCGCCTTGAATTCGGCATCCATTTTCGCCGCGTCGGCGAGACCACGTTCTTCGAGAATGGTGACGGCGCACAGCAGCGCCGGATTAAGCGCTTTCAAGCGGTCGAGATAGATGCGTGTGAGGCGGACCGAGGTGAGCTTGCCGGCTTTGATCGCAGCCGCGAGTCGATGCGCCGGGAGATACGCAATCTCTTCGTCCGTTGCGGGCAGCGGGGCCTTGCCCCACGGCGCGATGTGAAACGCATCGCGCGCGGTAGCACTCCACGCAAACGGCTGACGCGTGAACGCGGCGACCCCTTTCTCGCGATATGTCTTCTCCAGCAACGCGCCCACGCCGCCCGGATACGGCTGAAACGTCCACGAGACGGGCTCCATGTTGTCCAGCGGAACTGGCGTCACGGCGGGCTGCGCGCCCCGACCACCACTGTCCGTCTGCGCGAGCACCTTCGCCCCGAATCCAAACGTTGTCGCTGCGGCTGCCACCAGCGACGTGAACATGAACTGACGCCGATCAACATCACTCGCGAACTCCATGGCGTTGGCCAGCTGCCGCGACTCGGCTTCGGCCTGGTCGAGCAGGTCCAGTTCGTCATACAGCGACATGATGGGCACTCCGGGGTTTGCGTCGTGTGAAAAAACAATCGATTACATCAAACCGACAGTAAATGACTGCAGCGGGCGACGGAATGCCAGCGTTCAAGACGCCGTCGTCACCCGCGCGTTCTCTCCCGTACGTCGCATGGCATCGCGCTCCTGCGCCGTTCGCACCTGCCGGAGTCCACTTTGAATCATGCCCAGCACAAGAAACCACGCGGCGACGCCAAGCACCGCAAATTTTCCGAGCACCCCAAACAGTGGGAGCGACAGTCGCGAATTCCAGAGCATGTGCATCACCATGCACGCGGCAAGCACGCGAAGGAATCGCGGGTCGGTCAACATGTCGTACGAAAATGGACGATCGTCACGCACGCGCCACAACGCCGCGCCAGTGAGCCCCGTCCACAACACATGGCCGCCCAGCATGCTCAGTACGCCACGTTCGAAGATCACGTCTCGCATGGCGGTAATCCCGCCGTTGTCGGAGATCGCGGCGCGCAGCGCGAAGCCGGCGGACTCGAACACCGCGAAGCCGGTGCCAACGGTCGCGCCGAGCAGCAACCCGTTGAGCGTCCAGCGGAAGCGCGGCTTGCGCACGACCAGGAGCAGCGTCAGCACCTTGCCGGTTTCTTCGACGATGCCGGCGCTCATGGCGCCAAGCCATGACGACAATCCGCGCGTCCAACTGAACAGGAAGAGCGAGGCGATAATGGAGACCAGGCCACCGGTAAGCAGGAGTTTGATCACCTGATACAGCGAAACATTCCGCGGCACATTGACTTCGAAAAAGAAGATCAACAGCGACAGCGGCACAGCAACCGAACCGATCATGATCAGTCCGGGAATCAGATTGACGTTCTGAAAGCTGTTCCACGCGAAGGTGAACCCCCAGTACAGCGCCAGCGACAGTCCACAAACACGGAGAAACACCCATGGGCGCGGCCATCGTGGATCGATCTCGGCCAGCGACGGCGTGGTGAACGTCGTACCGACCGTGAAGTAGCCTTCGATATCGTCATCAGTGTGTGAGCGTGCCACGTCGGCGAACATGTCACGCGCATTCCATTCAGCGGGCGACTCGATACCCGTCGCGTCGGCGAGGTGAGACCCCAGCCGCGTGACGAAATCGAAGACAGGTGATGCGCCGTCGCTGGTGTGTACTTCCCAGAGCGAACGGCCGATGCGGATCTGTTGCGATGCGGCGAGATCGGCATGCGGTACGGCATGCCCGTCGACGAACGGATGGACAGCGGCGAGTGCGTCCACATGCACGCGAGTGCCCTCCAATCGCACGCTGACGAATGGGCCCACTATGTCCGGGTCATCGGTGAGCACGTTGCAGTCGGGCGTGCTGCCAATGCGCATCGTGTCCTGCTCAACCCGGGCGCGCTTGCCGCGATCGGGGCCGGCAATGCAGACGAGAAAAAACGACGTGGTCACCGCACGACGTCGATGCGGCGCGGCGCGCGCTTGAGCGGGACGACGGTTTTGTTGTGCGACGGTGCTGGTGCGGCGAGAATAAACCCAGAGCCGCGCAGGGTTGAAAACAAGGCGACCGCCTCGCCATCGTCGATCTTTCGGCGCACGCGACTCGCACACACATCAATGATGTTGGACAGCGACGGTTTCGCCTCATCCCAGACGTGTGCGAGCAACTCGGTGCGACTGACTACCCGTTCCGCATTGCGGGCCAGATACGACAGAAAGGCGAACTCCTTGGCGGTGAGTGTGATCTCCCGCTCACCGCGACGAACGGAGTGCCGTGCCATATCGATCACCAGGTCGCCCACCACCAATTGCGTCGACATCACTTCACCTCGGCGCCGGATGAGCGCGCGCAACCGCGCGAGCAGTTCGCCGAAATCGAATGGCTTGGTGAGATAATCGTCCGCGCCCGCGTCCAATCCCGCAATCCGATTCTCCACCGCATCGAGCGCGGTGAGCATCAGAATCGGCACGCGACTTCCCCGCTCACGAATCGTGCGACAGACGACGATGCCACTCGCGCCCGGCAGCAGGATGTCGAGGACAATCGCGTCGTACTCGTGGGCTGCCGCGAGGGACATGGCTTGCGATCCCGTTGCCGCCAGATCAACAACGTACCGTTCCTCTTTGAGTCCGCGTGCCACGGACGTGCGGAGTTGCCGGTCGTCTTCAGCAAGAAGGAGTCGCATGCCCGAAAACTATGACGACGCACGGCGTGAAGGCCAGCCGCTGGCCCGCGTGTGGCGCGCCCGTTCCATGAGCGGACGCGCCAGCACCGCGTTCAGGGCAGCTTGCCAACCGAGAAGGAGACAAGGAAGGCGCGCGGCATGCCCGGCTCGAACACGGCCGGTGCGCCGCTGATCAGATCCGGATTGAGGAAGGCGGAACCGACATACTTCGCATCGGCGACATTCTGGACCGTGACAAATCCGCGAAGCCCCCACCCGTTGTGCGTGGCAATCGGCTTGCGCAGTTCCGCGGTGAGATTGACGATGGCGTAGGATGGCACCCGCACCTTGTTCGCATCGTCCGCGAAGTAATTGCCCGAGCGCTCGAGCGCCGCCTTGACGCGCAATGCGCGATACCCCGGCATCTCCGCACCAAGTTCGAGATTGGTGACCAGTCCCGGAACGCCGACCACCTTGTTGCCACTGTAGTCGGCACGCTTGCCGACTTTGGTGGGATCGGTGGGAAACTGGACGGTCGAATCCACGACGTACGTAAGATACTTGTTGTTGGACGCCGTGACAGCGGCATGCGCGAACACACCGGATGTGCTCATGGCGTTCAGTCCAAGTTCAGCACCTTGCCGACGCGCCTTCGCTGCGGTCTGGTAGTAGCGCCCGCCGTTATACGGCACGATCTCGTTGGCTACTTCGGTGTTGTACAAGGCCACGTCGTACCCGACGCTGAAGGGCAGGTTGCCAAGCGTCACGCTCAACGACTTCATCCCAACCTCGTACGTGGTGGAGTTGATGGCGTCGAGTAGCGGATTGAGCAGAGGCGCTGGTGCAGGTGCGCCGGGTGTGGGATCGGTTTCGTTGCCCGCCGGCACTTCAATGCCACCGCCGATGTTCGCATAGATGTGCGACGCGCCCAGCCGATAGCTGGCCCCAATCTTTGGCGAGACGCGATCAAAGGTGCGTGAATCAAAGCGCACCGCGGCCGTGGGCTGGAAGCTGCGATAGTAGTACGCCACTTTGTCGTAGCGCGCGCCGAGCACGAGCGAGAGCTTGTCGGTCACCGACAGTTCATCTTGTGCGAAGACTCCAAGATTGTTGGCGCCTTCCCCTTTGTTGTCGGAGAGCGTCGTTCCGCGGGTGTTCGTGGCCGACAGATTGTAGAACAGAATCGCCCCGTCCTGATAGGCCTCATCGAGCCCGACGGTGAACCGAGAGCGTGTCTTGCCGATCGTGACGTCTTTGCGCCCGACGATGTTGCCGCCGAGATGGATGCGTGTGAAGTCGCGGTAGGTGCCGCGCTCCGAGCGTTGCAGATACTTGGGATTGACGTAAAACGCTGACGACACGGAGGTACTCGCGTCGATCGCGTGATCGATGGCCACGCCGAGTCGCCCAACGCGGTTGTAGCGGCGTTCGTCACGCGATGCGTAGGTC
>JANMKU010000287.1:0-14906 GCA_031372205.1 Gemmatimonadaceae bacterium
CGTCAGGAGAAATGCCAAACACGCCACCACTCGTGAGCTGGCCTTTGAGCATGAGCGTGCGTTCACCGGTGGCCGTGTTGACGCGATAGATGTCGGCGGCCGGTCGCTTGTAGTCCGAGACGTAGGCACGCGTGTCGCGACCCACAGCCCACTGACCGGATTGCGACAGTTCAACGTCGCGCATCGAGGAATCGGTGAGTGTGACGTATTTGCCGGACGCGATCTCGAACGATTCGCGAAATGTGAAATTCCGGTCCGCCTCAATGCGCGTCATCTGCACCGACTGAATGCGCTCGTCCTGCGAGCGCCACACATCCACATCGGCGATCGAATCCGTGCTTCGGCGTCGCGCCGTATCACTCGCTGCGCGCTGAGGAATAATGCCGAGGAAGACGCGCTTACCATCGTCACTCCAGGCCAGTGAGGCGCGGTCGCTGATGACGAATCCTTTCGGGAAACCCGCCGCCGTTGCCGGATCCAGTTTGGCCGGTGCATACTCGGCGCTGTTGAGGGCAGAGCGAAGGTTGTCGAACACGATGAGCGCATTGTCGCGCTCGCGCATCTTCTCCACGTCGCGCCCCTTGAGCACGGCGAGCCCCGAGCCATCGTCGTTCCAGGCGAGCCGATTGTAGTTGCGTGCATCGTTGTCGAGAACATCCGTGCGGCCACTCTGCAGGTTGAGCAGAAAGAGACCATTCCCGTCGCGCGACGCAGCGTCGACCGTGTACGCAAGCAGGTCGCCTTTCTTGTTGAACGCCGCATCGCCAACGCTGCCAAGGAACTGGCTGCGTCCGCTGGACAGATCGTGCAAGATGACATCGGCACCGCGCACGGCGTTTGGTGTGCTCGCGGCCACGCCGCCAGCAGCGCCAGGTCCGGCCCCACGTCCACCACCGCCGGCGTCCGGCGCGCCCGGAACACGACGGCGCAGCATGACGTGCGATGCGGTTGGCGAAAACGTTGCGGATTGCATGTCTTGCCACGACTGCACACGACCCGTTGCTAGTTCGCGCAGTTCATAGCGACGTACAGCTGGCGTTGGCGCACCACCGCGCCCACCAGCGGCAGGTACTGGAACTGCGCCAGGTGCTGCTGGCGGTGTGACTGCCGTGGAGTCGGTGGGTGGCGCGCCCGCCCCGCCACGACCACCGCGACCGCCGGCCGGCGTATCTATTTGATAGACAATCCAGCGCGAGTCTGGAGAGAAGGCCGCCTGTGTCGCGTTCGGAATTTCGACATCCTGATTTGACGCCAGACTGAGCACGTGCAACACCGGCTTGGCGTCAGTGGTGACCGTGTTTGTCAGTCGCAGTCCATAGGTGACCCATTTGCCGTCGCCCGAGATCTGCGCGTTCTCAATGCTGCGCCAGCGCGCATAGTCGTTCACCGACAAGACCTTCTTGCCGAGGGAGTTGGTCGCGGGCGTCTGTGCGATCGCGTGCATGAACGGCAGCACGAACAGCAGGACGAGTATGCGCCTGAACGACAGGCATGCTGTCAACCGATCACGTTCGAACATGTGCTTCACGGGTCCACTCCTGGCTGGGTACGTACGCGCCACGCGTACTGCGAATCGCGATCGCCGTCAACGACATACCGTATCGGTGGTTGCTCACGCGCTACTGGCAGAAGCTCGCTGTCTGCAACGGAAAAGTCGAGCCGCGCTGAACGTGTTGGCGGCTGTGACGCTACTTGCCGAAGCGGACCGCCACCATCCGCGGCCAGTAGAGCGTACGCTGCCCCGTTACGCTTAGCAGCTCGGCGAACTGAAAGCTGTTCGCCACATACGTCACCAGGAGATCGCCGCTCGGACCAGTCAATGTTGGATGCGCCTTGGCCGCGTACACAAACGGCTGCGCCGCATCCGACTCTGGCGGGCGGTACACCGTGGTGGGTGCACTCCACGGTCCGGTCAGCGTTGCTGCCGTGCGCATACCGATCGTACTGGCGCCAAATCCGTAGCTCGCGACATGAACAAATACGTTGCGCTGCGCATCCCAATGCAGGGAACACTCTGCGCCGGCGTCATCCATCACGGCCGACGGTCCGGCGGTGCCAACACTGGACGCGGCGACCCAACCGCGAGTCGTTCCGGCCCACCACTGCGCGGTTGACAGATCGCCGCGCGCCAACGCGGTCGCCGGATAGCGCACGAGCAGCCCGCGCTTGCTGCCCTGCGTCGGCACCGCCAGCGCGACAATCTGATCACCATCGCGCACAACCGCCGTCGCCGGAATGGCGTCGAACGGCAGCGATGGTCCGTCGACGATACGCACGTGCCACGCACTCGGTGCGGCATCTGGATTGTCGATCAGGGCGAGCGCGTAGCCGGAAACGGTGAACCCGAGGCCGACACCGGGCGTGGACCGGACCGCCGTCAGGAACACGACGAGCGGACCCTCGCTCAAACGAATTCCGTGGCCGGGCCAGTACCAGCTGCTGCCCGCGTCCGGAAAGAACGACGTCGGCGTGGCGTTCGGAAGCTGATTCCATGCGAACGACATCGTCGCGCTGAGTGGATCATCACCGGTCTGTATGGCGATCGTGTTCCGCGGTAAGCGCGCCGTGCTGCGTGCAGGTGGCTCAACAACGGACACGAACGAATCGCCGAAGAGCCACAACGTGCGTCCCGCAGACAACGGAATAGTCAGCGCGGCATCACCGCCGAGCCAGCGACGATCGCGTCGGAACAGTGAGTCGGCAGCCGAGAAGTCGCGGCCCACCGGAGCGGGCGGCACGAGTGGTGCTGCGGTTGACTCGCACGCGCTGCTCGCGAACGTGGAGACGGTCACGCACATGTAGATCAGCGCGTGTAACGCGCGCGGGGCGGTAGTCGAAATTCCGATGCTCCAGCGTCGTCGCATGCGTGCGCGGACTAAGCCAGCCCCGCCATCAACCGCAGCAACCCTTCCTGCGTCGCCTGCGCTCGCGATAGCTCGCCGCGCAACCGTCCTTCGCGCAACACCAGAATACGTGTAGACAATCCGAGCAACTCCGGCAGTTCGCTTGAGATGAGCAACACAGCCGCCCCCTCGCGCGCGCGCTGACTGATCCACGCATGCAACTCGGCTTTGGCACCAACGTCCACGCCGCGCGTCGGTTCGTCCAGAAGCAACAGGTCACTGTTGGCGGTGAGCCATTTGGAGAGCACCACCTTCTGCTGGTTGCCACCAGACAGCGCCGACACCGTGGACTCGCGCCCCACGCGCAACGACACGCGATCGAAGCTGGTCTGCACGGCGCTCAGTTCGCGTTGCCGATTAATCCAACCGCCACGCGCGAATCGTGATAGCGTTGGCAACGTCGCGTTCTCCCGACTGCGCATACCCAGCACCAGTCCATGCTTTTTGCGATCCTCGGGCACAAAACCAATCCCCAGCCGCATCGCATCACGCGGCGTACGAATACGCACAGGAGTGCCGCGCACGGTGACCTGGCCGCTCACCGATGCATCGAGCCCGAAGATGGCGCGTGCAACCTCGGACCGCCCGGCGCCCACCAACCCGGCCAACCCCACCACCTCGCCGGCGTGCACAGCGAATGACACATCGTGAAAGTGTCCGGGCGACGCAAACCGGTCCACACGCAGTCGTTCGTCACCGCGCGCGCGATCGTCTCCTGATGCGCGAAGTAGTCCCCAACGTCGCGCCCGATCATGAGCCGCACCAATTCGCCTTCGTTGAGATTCGCGGCCGGTTGGGTGGACACATGCTGCCCGTCACGGAGCACCGTGATCGTGTCGCACATGTCGAAAATTTCCGGGAGGCGATGCGAGACGTACAGCTGCGTCACGCCACGCGCCCGCAGGGAGCGCATGAGGGCAAATAGTTGCGCCGATTCAGTCTCGCCGAGTGAACTGGTTGGCTCGTCGAACACGATAACCTTGGCACCTTCACCGACAGCGGCGGCGATCTGTACGACCTGCTGTTCCGCAATACTCAGAGAGCGCATCTCGCGGTCGGGATCAATCCGTGATCCTGTCGCCTCGAGCAGCGTGAGCGCGCGCGATCGCAACTCGGCGGCATCAACAAATCCAAAGCGATGCGGTAACGAACGCAGACACAGATTCTCGGCGACCGACAGGTTGTCGCAAAACGCGAGTTCCTGGTGCACCATGGCAACGCCGGCCGCCAGCGCATCGCGCGGAGACGCAAAGCGCGCCGGTGCACCGTCGAGTTCCACAGTGCCACCGTCCGGTTGCAGCAATCCGGCGAGCACGCGCCCCAGAGTGCTTTTGCCCGCACCGTTCTCGCCGCAGATGGCATGACACGAACCGGCGGCGACGTCGAAGGACACGTCGCGCAACGCCACCATGCCCGGAAAGCGCTTGGTGACCCCTCGAAACCGGACGCGCGGTTCGTTCACACTACTTGGGCAACGCGAGAAACTTGGGATCGACGTCGGTAAAGCCCCAGTCTTTGAGCTGCCGTGCCCATGCGCCCAAGTTGTCCTTTGAGACGCGGATGAGGTCCATCATCACCTGCGGCGGCACGTCCTTTTTCAGATAGACGTGATCGAAGATCGTGTTCACCGACACATAGCCCCAGTTGTACGTGGGCTGCGCAAACAAGACGGGCGCGAGACCGGCATCGACATAAGCGAGTTCCGCCGGCAACGCATCGACTGAGACGATCTTGATCTTCGTGGGATCGAGGTCGGTGAGCAGGGTCGTCGTGAACAGCGCCCAACCGCCGATCATGGCAAACCCTTGCAAGTCGGGATACGCATTCTTGACGCGCAGCACTTCCGCGGCCGCGTCTTGCGGCGTCTCGACGTGATAGAACGCATTGACGACTGTGATGCCCGGATACTTCGCAGCAGCCTCCCGTACACCACGCACCCGCGCCTGCAAATTGAGCGCATTCTGATTGCCGGCGATGATCGCAATCTTGCCCTTGCCGCCCATCTGCGCGGCCAGTTCGTCCATGACCTGTGTGCCCATCTTCACATCGTCGCCACCGTAAAACGAGAACCGCTTGGAGTCCGGCACGTCACTGTCAAACGTCATGACCGGTACACCACGATCCGCAGCCTCATTCACCGCACCGCGTACCTTGCCGGCATCGCTCGACGACAGCAGAATCGCGTTCGCTCCAGAGTTCACGGCTTCTGACATGCGCTGCGCCTGTAGTGCGCCGTCTTCGTTCGGTGGTGTGAGCCAGTCGATCTTGACCGTCACGCCGTGCTTGGCCGACAGTTCAGCAGCGGCCGCTTCTGCTCCTTTGCGTCCTGAAAGAAACACGGGGTTGGTCGAACTCTTTGCCACCATCGCGATGGTGAATGTCTTGCCGGTGGACTCGGCGGTTTTCGCGGCCGTATCGCCTGCTTTACCTCCGCAGGCGGCAAGGAGTACGGCCGCAGCCATAGTGACACGCGAGAGACGAGAGGATCGTGCAGACATGACGGTTCCGGTTAAGTACGATGAAGTCCGCAGCATCAAGCGGCAGCGGCAAAGCGATGTGACAGCATCCGGACACTGCGTTGATCAATGACCACCGCGATGATGAGTGCAGCGCCGATGATGATCCATTCGTAGTTCTGGTCGAGGTGCAGCGTACGCATGCCCTGTCGCATCATCACGATGAGCAAGGCGCCCAGCATGGCGCTGAGGGCGCTGCCTTTGCCGCCGGTGAGTGAGGCACCACCCACGACGGCGGACGCGATCACGTACAGTTCATAGCCGTTCGCATCGGACGACGTCGCCGATCCATAAAACGCCGCACCAAGAAACGCCGCCACGCCGGCTGCGAGCCCACTCAACACGAACACGCCGATGGTAATACGTGGGACGTTGAGCCCAGAGTAACGGCTTGCATCGGGGTTGCTGCCCACGGCGAAAATGTGGCGCCCCGCCACTGTGCGGGTGAGGTACACGCTACCCAGCAGCATGACAACCAGCATACACAGCAACGGCACGGGATAGAGTGACGTACCGAAACCGAGCGGCGCCTTGGCAACAGCCGTGAGCGCCTGTGGCACCAGAATACTTTCGGCGTGACTGCTCACAAACGACACGCCGCGCAGCATCCACATCGTGCCAAGCGTGATGACGAACGGATGCACACCGAGTCCGGCGACCATGAGGCCGTTGGCGAGACCGCAGAGCAGACTGACGATGAGGCACGTGCTGAGACCCACCAGTACCGTCGCAACAGGGGCCATCGGGCCCATCGCGCGAAGAAGCATTGCCATCACGACGCCCGACAACGCGTACACAGCGCCAACCGACAGATCGATGCCACCCGAGATGATGACCATGGTCGCGCCAACGCCCATGATGGCGAACGCGCTCGCATCGGTGGCCATCTGGATGAGCGTGTAGCGATTGAGGAAGTTGTTCACCACCTCGCCCGTTTGTGGATCGGCGTGTGACCCGGCGCCGAGCGTGAGTACCGTCGCGAGTGACAGCAGAACGACAACGAGTCCGAACTGCTGGGATCGCAGCACGGACGCGGCCAGACGACGAGCCAGTGCTGGTGGAGCGTCAACGGAAGTCACGGCGTTGCGTGCGGGCTGTGTCGGTCAGTTGGGGTCGGTGGGAACATACGGACGTACCCAGACGTGTCAACGCGCCATATGGCGTGCCGGCGTGATGGTCGGTAGCGTCCGGAACGTCTGCTTTCTCACTCCCATGGTCCCTTCGATATGTCCCTGCATAAGCTCGAATCCAACGTTGGTGGCAAAGCGCGCACGGTGCGCGAACGCAAGCAGGCCAGCGCACCTTCCGCACCGGCGCCACGGCGTGTCACGCTGGGCGTCATCGTGGGAAATCGGGGGTTTTTTCCTGGCCACCTTGCTGCCACGGGTCGCGTGGACATTTTGCGTGCACTGGCCGATGAAGGGATAGACGCGGTCATCATTGATGCCGCTCTGACCAATCACGGGGCGATTGAGAGTCGCGACGAGGCGCGCGCTTGCGCTGACCTGTTTCGCCAGCATCGCGATCGCATTGACGGCGTTGTGGTGACGCTGCCGAATTTTGGCGACGAACGGGCGGTCGCCGACACGCTGCGTATGGCGGGACTCAACGTGCCCGTGCTGGTGCACGCGACGTCCGACGATCCGGCCAAGATGAAAATCGACAATCGACGGGACGCGTTCTGTGGCAAGATGTCGGTGTGCAATGTGCTCACGCAGTATGGCATTCCGTACTCGCTTACGTCGCAACACACGCAGCGGCCAGAGTCCCCGGCGTTTCGCCACGACTTGCGTACGTTTGCCGCTGTCTGCCGCGTCGTGAAGGGTTTGCGTGGCGCGCGTATCGGCGCGATCGGTGCGCGACCCGCTGCCTTCAAGACGGTGCGCTACAGTGAGAAGATTCTTGAGCGGGCGGGCATTTCGGTTGAACCGATCGACTTGTCTGAAATTCTCGGACGCATTGCGCGCCTGACCGACAACGACGCGGGGGTGCAGGACAAACTCGCCGCCATGACCGCCTACGTGGACACGAGTGGCGTGCCCGATGCGCCACTGCTCAAGATGGCCAAGTTGGGTTTGGTGATGGATCGCTGGATGAAAGAAGTGGACGTCACCGTGAGCGCTGTGCAGTGCTGGACCGCGATGGAGGAATACTTTGGCGTCGTGCCGTGCACGATCATGAGTATGCTCAGCAACGCCAACTTGCCGAGCGCGTGTGAAGTGGACGTGATGGGCACGATCAGTATGTATGCGCTGACCCTCGCGTCGCAGTCACCGGCCGCCCTACTCGACTGGAACAACAACTATGGGGACGACCCAGACAAAGCGGTCTGCTTTCATTGCAGCAATCTGCCGCTCGACTTCTTTGAATCGCCGGTGATGGACTATCAGGAGATTATTGCCGGCACGGTTGGGCGCGACAATACGTACGGCACCATCGTTGGCAAGGTGAAGGCCGGTCCGATGAGTTTCGCGCGCTTTTCCACCGACGACGCGACCGGTGCCATTCGCGGCTACGTTGGCGAGGGCCGATTTACGAAAGACCCACTGACGACATTCGGCGGTGCGGGTGTCGTGGAGATCGCGCAACTGCAAACGCTGCTCAAGCACATTTGCCGCAACGGATTTGAGCACCACGTTGCCGGTACATTTTCGAACGTCGCCGATGCGGTACACGAAGCGACAACGCGCTATCTGGGCTGGGACGTGCTGAGGCACGGCTAGTCATGTCGATCGTCGGCGGCGTCGACTTCGGAACGCAGAGTGTGCGGGTGTCGATCGTCGACAGTGCCCGTGGCGTGATCGGGCATGGGGTCGCCGACTATCCGGTCACGCGCGATCGGCACGATCCGGATTTTGCCACGCAGTCGCACGCGTCACACATGCGCGCGCTGGCGGAGGCGATGCAGCGCGCGCTGCATCATGCGGGCGTATCAGGCGGCGAAGTGCGCGCACTGGCACTCGACACGACGGGATCGACCGTGGTGCCGCTTGGCGAAGGGTTAGTGCCGCTCGACGACTACTACTTGTGGTGCGATCATCGCGCAAAAAGCGAGGCCGCGCGCATCACATCGGTCGCGCAGGCGATGCAGATCCCCGCGATTGACTGGTGCGGCGGCGTGTATTCGTCGGAATGGGGGTTCGCCAAGCTGCTGCATTGGTTGCGGCACAATCCCGACAAGCGCGCGCAGTTTGTCACCGCGGCTGAGCACTGCGATATGGTGGCCGCGGTGCTCTGCGGCATTACCGAGTCGCGCCAGATTCCGCGCAGCATCTGCGCCATGGGACACAAGTGGCTCTGGAACGCGCAACTCGGCGGGTTTCCACCGGAAGAATTCTTCACGGCCGTCGATCCGTTGCTCTCAGGGCTCCGCGCCACGCTTGACGGGCCGTATCACACGTCCGATGCGATCGCTGGCGTGTTGTGTAGCGAATGGGCCGAACAGTTGGGACTCACGCCAGGCATTCCGATTCCGGTTGGTGCATTCGACGCACACTGGGATGCCATTGGTGCGGGGGTGGCGGACGGTGACGTGGTGAACGTGATTGGCACGTCGACGTGCATCATTGCGGTGGCGAAAGACACCGGACTCATTCCTGGCGCGTGCGGCGTGGTGCGCGGTTCGGTGCATCCCGCCTACATGGGCATTGAAGCGGGACTGTCGGCGTGCGGCGATCTGTTTGAGGCCATCGCATCACGCGCTGGACGGAGTGTTGCTGAGCTGTCGGCGGCGCTCACCAACTATTGCCCCGGACAGACGGGATTGCTGCGACTCACCTGGGATAACGGTGATCGCACCGTGTTGGTCAACCCCAACCTCGGTGGCGTCACGTTCGGCTGGAGTCTCGCCAGTACAGCGGAGGACGAGCTGTACGCTGCCATCGAGGGCACGGCGTTTCACACGCGGGTGATTCTCGATCGCCTGCGCGAACATGGTGTGCCGATCCGCCGCGTGATTC
The DNA here is from genome assembly GCA_031372205.1 of Gemmatimonadaceae bacterium. Taxonomy (GTDB): domain Bacteria; phylum Gemmatimonadota; class Gemmatimonadetes; order Gemmatimonadales; family Gemmatimonadaceae; genus Gemmatimonas. The sequence goes on from JANMKU010000287.1 coordinate 9,379, forward strand.
ACGCCGGTGGTATTCCGCAAAAGAACGACGTGCTGAATCAGGTGTACGCGAACGTGCTGAACGTGCCGGTGCTGGTGCCGGAGACGCCGATCACTAGTTTGGGGTCAGCGATCTTCGCGTTTCTGGCGTGTGGCGAGTTTGAGAGCATCGAAGACGCCCAGGTGGCACTGTGTCCGCGCTATTGTGAAGTGCATCCGGTCGCGCGCGACGTGGCCGTGTACGAGCGATTGTTTCCGTTGTACCGCGACCTGTATTTCGGTATGGGGGTCGCTGATGCACCACCGACTGCGGTTGGTCATGTGCTTCCCGCACTGCGTGCGATTGCTGCCGAGGTGCGCACGCGGTAGGTCACGACGCCGGTAGAGTCCACACCAACGTCGCGAACAAGCGTCACTGCGCACGTCCCGCCCGTCGGATCGTGCGCGCCTCCGCACTGTTGGGAAGCGAGTCTGCCCAGTATCCGGAATCTGCGTTGGATGGATCCGTCGCGAGCAGTTGGCGATACGTACTATCGGCCAGTCGCACCGCCGCACGTCGCTGAGCGTTCGTCACGCCAGACCGGTCGAGATACGACGCGAACGCGCGCAGCGCCAACCATCGTTCGGCGCCTTCGCGCACGGTGTTGAACATGCGCTCGCGTTCATGCGCTCGCGTCCACGGAAGGTCCCACACGGCCGTGCTGTCGGAGGCGTAGCGCGGAAACAACGCATAGTCACGATACATCATGCCGCGGTAGAAATATCGCGACTGCTCGTAGAACACCGTGCCGTTGGCGTTGGCAAGTGCCGTTGCGAAACGCAGCAAGCCCGCATTGGTGACCGTATCGTTTGACAGCGCGCCGAGCGATTTGTAGCGTGTTGCACGCGCTGCGTCGAACGACTGTACATGTGCGGCCGCATCGATCCAATGTCCGGCCTGCGCAGCGCGTACGGCCAGCACCAACTTTGCCTCACGCGCGACCGACGCATCGGCAACTGCGGCAATGCGCGGCAGGACACTGTCAGGCGCGAGGGTGCGCACAATGTAGCGACGCGTCCATACGTCAATGGCAACCGTTGTGGCCGCGGCAACCCAGTCGCCGTGCGCCATCTGAATGCGCGCCGATAGCATCGCAGCGTCTGGCGCCAGCAGGGAATCCTGCTTGGGCGTGATCCGCACCGCGGTGAACTTCACGGCTTCATCCAGTTGGCCCGTGTGCAGCATGTTCGTCGCCCACATGAAACGCCAGAACGGCGACGCGGTACTGCGCCAGGCCGGGAAACCTCGCGGCACACGCGCGCCAGGCGACGAATCCGCGGCGAGCGTGGCCAGCAGTCGCTCCTCAAGATTCTCCGACCACGGTGCATCGCGGTTCGATTCAGCGAGCTGCATCATGGCCTGCCACACGTCGCGCGACGGACGCAGGTTGCCCACGAGGGACGCGCGCACCTCGACCGGCACGCGCGCATCGGTGAGCAGTCGATCGGGTGCGGTTAGCTGCACCAACAACAGGTAGCGCATCTCGGCTGCCGCACGCGCCGGATACTCGCGGTACAGCGCAATCGCGGTGTCCCACGCGCTGTCAGCCTGTGACGCCAGAAAGAACAGCCGCAACCGGTTGAACTTCACCAAACCGGCGTACGGATGCGCCGGATATCGGGATAACCATGCACGATGCGCCGCATGCAGTGAATCCCAGCGTGCCGCCGGCACGACCTTCGCGATTTCCTCACGCGCGTTGTCCGGAATGCCGCTCCGCATCGCCAGGCGGAGCGCGGCAAAATCTATCGTCGCTCGGCGCGGCGATGTCGGATTGCGCGCCAGAAATGCCGGCAGCGAATCAATCGGCAGTGCGCGCACTGGCGCGGCGAGTCGCGTGAAGGCAGCCGCGCGCTGGGCCGCCGGCACACGCATCACGGTTGGCGCCAACTCGATCGTCTCCACAGCGCGGCGCAACAGCGAATCACGGCGCGCATCATCGGCCACCGGCAGTGCCATGATGCCTGATACGACAAGCGCTGCTTCGCGCGCGGCGCGTGCTGCGTCACCGGTTGCCCATGCTGCGTCGATCGCAGCGCGTGTTGGCTCACGCACACGCACCTTGGCCGTGGTGTCCCACATCAAGTCCTGCAGTGGTGCACGACCAAGCAGCCCGGCGAACCGCGCACTGTCGGCCCGCACCAGTCCAGGTAGCAGTCGCACCTCGGCGCGGGTGATCAGCTCGTAGTCGCGCATTGGTGACACGGCGCGTTCCGCGAACGACGCCGCACTGCGCAGCGGACCATCAACGCTGAAACTGTTCGACGTGCCGCACGGATACGCCACCGTCGCGACCCCCACCAGCATCGATGCCACCATGCCCATCCGCCTCGTCATCGCATCGCTCCCAGAAACGTGATCCAGCGTTGTCCAGCGGGGAATACCCACACGCCGCGATAGCCATGAATCGCCGCGAACTGCGGCACGGTTGCAAACCACGCGCGGTGTTCGGTTGGTCCGGATTTTGTGTCCCGTTCAAACGCGCCGAGTCCAAGCCGGAAGGACATGTGTACGCGACGGGCGAGTCGCAGCGCTTCTTGTATCTGCGTCGCGCTCGCAGGTTCGCCAGTATCGAACACTTGGAGCACATGTCCCGTGACCACCTCGCGAAACAGGTCACCGTATGCGGGCTCGCGCAGCTGCGCGATGAGTGACGTCACCCACAACACGTCGCTGGTGAGCGCGTGTGTATGCAGGAAGCGCACACTGCCCGCCCACGCCGCGATCATGCGCTGTGGTGCGTCGTAATCGAGTTGCACGGCGCTCACCTTGGTTTGTCCGGCCCTCGTGCGCAGCACGCGCACCGCACTGTCCAGCGACACGTCAAATCGCTGCGTCGCGTCATCGGGCGTGCGACAGCGATCAAGCCCGTCCTCAAAGCGAATCACCACCGTCACAGAGTCGACGTGCGGATCGCTCGCGGCCAAACCAACGGTCGGCACCAGTTGCCTCGTGGCGGCGTCGCAGTGCACGGCGCCAATAAAGACGCCAGCTTCGAGTCCGGGACGCACGGCTGCGCTCTCGCTAAATCGGGCGAGGTCAGTCCGGGTCCAGATCCACTGACCCAGCCGCGGACTCTCTATCGGTGGCTCCGCTGACGGGTGACAGGCAGCAGTACTCGTCGCCAGCGCCACGAACAGGCTGAGCATCCCGAATGCTGATGACTCGGCGGACCGTGTGGGCACGTGCACTACCTCGCGAGCGTGTCGAGCGCCAGCAAGCCACGCAACACTGATGCCGGCGCGAGAAACGCCGAGCCGTGTCGAATGCCTCGCGGTGTGCGCAATGAATCGCGATACGGTTCGAACGACACAAAGTCCTTAGTGCGCACGGCGCCATAGTGTCCGCGCGTGTATTCGTCGTAGTACACGTACCACCAGCCGCCGGTGCGCAGGATTGACGGACCCTCCGTGTGCAGCTCCGTAAACGCGGGCGCCGCAGGGCCATACGGACCGGTGGCGCTGTTCGCGAACGCCACTCGCAAGTTGCGTCGTTCCGGGAAAAACGTCTCGTCCTTCATGACCAGCACGTATCGCCCGCCCTGTCGCGCTATGGTGCCGTCAATGGTCGCGAATCCGCCGTCGTAGAGCAGCGCGGCTTGTGAGTACGTGACGAAGTCTTTCGTCGTCACAAAGTACAGGCGATGATCAGCGCGACCTTTTGACGTGCGCTGCGCGAGCGAATCGGACGCGGGGAACCGCCCGGGAATCGACGTTGCCCACACCACAACGAACTGGCGCATCGCGTCATCGTAGAACAGATCGGGCGCCCATGCGTTCAACGCGGTTGGTTCGTGATCCATGACCGGCACGCGCTGTTGCGCGGACCAGTGTATCAAGTCGCGAGAGTGCGCGAGGCCGATGCCTTTGTCGTTCCAGGCGATCGTCCACACCATGTGAAACACACCGTCTGGTCCGCGTACAATCGACGGATCGCGCATGAGCGCCGCCTTGGTGTCCCACTGCTGCCACCCCACGCCCTGCCCCTGCACCATCGGCGTCAGCAACGAGCGCGCGCCGTTGAGTGGCAACCACGTGGTGCCATCAACGCTGTAGGCCAGATGCAATCCATCCTCGCCGTTCCGCGTAAAATACGAAAACAGAAACGCGTCAGCGTGGCCGGCTCGGCTTGGCGTGCCGGAGTGGGTGCAGCCGAGGAGGGCAAGCATCGCAAGTGTCGCGCGCACCTGACGTGCCGCGCGTGCATGCGGCACGATCACTGCCCGTAGTAGGCGCGAGCGCCGTGCTTGCGCGAGAAATGTTTGGTGAGGAGGGCGGAAGAAATCGTCTTGGCCGTTGAGCTGAGCACGAGTGTGTGGTAGGCCATCGTCGCGACCTCTTCCAGGTACGATGCGTTGTCGACGGCCGCAGCCAAGGTGGCACCCCAGCAGAAACTGGCGTGATCGGCGACCAGCACCGCGCGCATTGCCGTGGCATCCAGCGTGCGAAAGCGACGTACGATGGCTTGACCCGTGTTGAGCTCGTAGTCCGTCGCAATCTGCGCCGCGGTGAGTGGCCTGGTGACGGGAATGGCGCCGTGAAAATAGTCGGCGTGCGTCGTGCCAAGGCACGGAATCTCGCGTCGAGCCTGGGCGAACACGGTGGCGAACAGGGAGTGCGTGTGCACAACGCCGCCGATCGACGGAAAGGCACGCACCACGGCCGCATGCGTGGCGAGGTCAGACGACGGGCGCAACGTGCCTTCCACGACAGCGCCGTGCAGGTCCGTGACCACCATCATCGCCGGTGTGAGCTGATCATACGGCACGCCACTTGGCTTGATAACGATCACACCGCGTTCGCGATCAACAGCGCTGGCATTCCCAAAGGTGAACTTGGCAAGGCCGCGGGTGAACAGGTCGACATTGGCGGCGCACACCATGTCACGCATCACTCGTGTAGCGCGATTCGACGTTGCGCGCTTCGGAATAGCGCGTGTCACGCGATGCCCGCGCGCTTCTTCGCTTCGGCGATGATGGCCGCCATCATGTCCCGCTGTTTGGTGAAGGTATCGTCCACCACCTGCAGTGTGGGGATCGCCGTTGGTGACAACCCCAGCGTCTCGGGGCGAAAGCGTCCAAAGCCCGACTCGTGTACGCCACTGCTGCCGCGTCCGGGTGCCGGTGCGCTCAAGTGCTGGAAGAAGCGCGCATACTTGCGCCATCGCTCGCCACCACCGGCATGATACATGGGGATGAATTCGTAGAGCGCATCGTACGGCATCTCGCCAACGCCCACCACGTTCGGATATTTGGCACGCAGGTTCTGCACCAATCGCCGCGTGCCGTCATGCATGTCGCCGTTGGTACTGTTCACATGCCCGCCCACAATGTCCAAAAAGTACGCATCCACACCAAACCGCTCGATCATCTCGGCGATGCGCCCTTCCATATGATGGCGCCATTTGTCTTCACCCAGGTTCATGTAGGTGAGCCAGCCGTCCTGATGTCGAGCGTTGTTCCAGTCCACCCTGTTCAGATTGTAGATGTCTCCGTGATTCTTGTGCGTTGC
>JANMKU010000289.1:0-4968 GCA_031372205.1 Gemmatimonadaceae bacterium
ATTTCGAATTTCATCATGGCCACTGCGAACGCAAAACCGCGACGGCGGCGATTCAGGTGATCGGTCATCATCATCCCGCAGCGACGCTGCGAGACGGCGCCGGTCTCCGCCTAAAATTTCCGGCGTTCGTGCAGGAGAACCGATGCTGGATCCTGCCGGCATTTTCCGCATGGGCCGGCGGAGCTGCCTGGAACGCGGGTGTGCAGAGCCGCGTCTGGCTCTGCACCCCAGCGAGAATCCTGGAGCTCCAACCCTCCGAAGACGCGGCTTAGGCTCGAGCCATCGTCGCGCCGGCTGCGCCGATCTCACTTGTGCAGTGCGGACAGCGCGTTGCCTTGATCGGGATCGTCATCGCGCAGGCCGGGCAATCTTTCGATACTTTTTCGGCCCCGGGCGCGACATCGGCGACCTGCGCTGGATCGCCGGACGCCACCGCGACGGCGAGCGCGCGCTTGAACAACCGCTCCGCTTCAACACGCGTCAATGGCGTGCGCAGGCGGATACGTCCCAACTCCAGCAGATACCGTGGGTTTTTCGTGTCGATGCCGGCCGCGCGATTGAGCAAACGCCAGGCGAGCATGCGTCGTGGCGTGTCGCCGAGTGTGAGCGCAGTGGTGCGCGCGAGCACGAGCCCACGCCAATAGAGCGCGTCCGGATCACGCGGTGATTGATCCGTCGCTTGTTCAAGCAGTTCGAGCGCCGATACGGTGTCGCCCGCGTCGGCGTGCGAGCGAGCTCCGCGTACGAGTGAGTCGGTGGCGATGCGCGCGCGTGGTTGGGCGAGCAGTGCGCCGGCGCACAGGGCGCTGGCGCATATCGCGCAGATGGCAACGAAGGCGGCGATACGCAGGCGAAGCATCGTACAAGTGAAACTAACCCTTCGACGATCGGTGGGGCGATGGAACCGTCGCCGCTGATCCACGTACTATGCTCCGGGTTCCGGGCACCGGCGCAACGGCGTCGTCCCCGATGTCGTCCCTCATGTTTTCAGGAGCACCCTATGGTGTCCGTGTGGTCCCCGAATTGTGTTGCGGCGTCAACAACGTCGCGCCTGTCTCCGATGCCCCAGATCTTTCTTGCCATTGCTGGCGCGGTGTTGCTGCGGGCGGGGCCAATCGGCGCGCAGGCGTTCAACTATCCGGCCATGCAGCTGCCGACCGCATCGGTGCGAGACTACACCGGGGTGATTGCCGGTGGTGGGGGGACGACGATGCTGTTCCAGTGGCGTGAGGGCGCGGGAGCGGGCCAGCATGTTGGCCTTGACGTCGGCTTTGCTGATCCACGTAACAGCAGCAGCATGCGCTTCTTCGCCGGCGCGTCTGGCGGTCGCGAACTCTTGCGTGCCTCAACGTCGCAGCCAGCGGATGTGATGTTGACGGCTGGTGCCAGTGCGACCCTCGGCGGAGGCTCCACACTCTTTCGCGTGCCGGTGGGGGTGAGCGCAGGTCACACCTTCGAGCTCGATCAGGAGATGACCGTTACCCCGTTCGTCCATCCGCGCCTGTCGCTGGACATGTGCAATAGCTGCGGCGCCGAAGGGGCGGGACGGTCCGAAGTGAGCCTGAACTTTGACCTAGGGGCGAACTTTCGGATCAATCACGAGTTTGCCGTCCGCGCGGCGATGTCCTTTTCCGGTTCGAACCTGGCGGGCAGTGACGGTGCATTCGGCGTGGGACTTAACTGGACGCCATCCGCGGTGTCGGGCACGCTATCAAGCCGTCGGCGGTGACGTTGACGGGACGCTGCATCGGTGACCGTGCTGAGGTCGTTCGAACAGCAACAGAAGGGGGCTGCGCCCCGATAACAACCGAATGAACGGATAAGAACAGGGTACGACCACAGCAAAAAGAAGGTGTTGTGGTATCCGTTCTATCCCCTCTTTCAGTTCGTAACGGGGCGCAGCCCCCTTCTGTTGCTATTTTTTGCGAATAGCGTGCGGTGACACGATCACGAGGGCTGTGACGCGGCGAGGGGCGTCCGCTGTTGTCTGGTTGGGACAAACAGCTCATCCCCGCCTCGATGTCGCTCGACCGGGAATAACCTGATGCGCTGCCCGATCATCTGGTAGGACAGCATGTGCCAGCTTGCGACTGAAAGGTGGCGAAAGCTCGGCTCAGGTATTGCGGTATGCAGTTCAGCGACGTACTGTGGCTCGGCTAGGGGACAAGCGCCTTGTCCCTGCGTAGTCGCGCGTCCCAGCTCCAACGAAGTTGCGTCGTCGTTCCCGCCCAGAGTGTTGTACTCCCCGTGCAGAGTTTTGGTCCAACGCCACAGGTGGAGAGCCCGTCGTCCCGCGTCACTGTGGCGCTTCCGCAGCAGTTGTTCCGCAACCCCCCTTACCCGTCAAGGGAGTGAGATGACCACCATGAGTCTGCTTCGCCGTCTTCGCTGGACCGCGCTGGTACTGCTGGGCTTGGTAGCCACAGTACCGGCGACCAGCGCCCAAGCACAAGCCGCCGTCATTACCGGCAAGGTGTTGAGCGAGTCCGGGCAGCCGCTCGAGTTCGCCAATGTGTACCTGAACGAGCTGACGATCTCGGTGCCGACCAACGCGCAGGGGGTGTACAGCATCAACCTTGCAGCGGCACGCGTGCTTGGTCAGGCGGTCAATCTGCGGGTGCGGGCGGTGGGGTACGTGCCAGGCGTGATCGCGATCCGGCTCACCCCGGGCGCGCAGAGTCATGACTTTTCGCTCAAGAAGGACATCAACCGCTTGAGCGAAGTGGTTGTCACTGGCTCCATCGAGGGGACCGAGCGTTCCAAGGTGCCGTTCGCAGTGGGTCGTATCACGGCGGAAGACATTCCGGTGCCGGCGCTCAACCCGGTTACGGCGCTTCAGGGCAAGGTGGCAGGCATGCGGATCGCGAGTACCAGCGGACAGCCGGGCAGCACGCCGGAAATTCTGCTGCGTGGTCCAACGTCAATCAATGCGAGCGGCCGTACGACAGGCCCGCTGCTCATCGTGGACGGCACGATTCTGCGTAATCAGAGCCTCAACGAAATTGGCGGACTCGACATCGAGTCCGTGGAAGTCGTGAAGGGCGCGGCGGGCGCATCGCTGTACGGCGCTGCGGCGGCCAACGGCGTGATCGTCATCAAGACCAAGCGCGGCGCGTCACGCGATGGTGTGAAGTTCAACGTCCGCTCCGAGTACGGTAACTCGGTGGTCAACAGTCTCGACTATGGCCAGCCGATCTATCACCAGCTCACGTTGGACGAGACGGGCAAGCGTTTTTGCGTGGCCGGCTCCAGCAACGTGGCCCCGTGCTCGCGCACGTTCAACTGGATGGAAGAAATTCTGCGCATCAACGGTGTCAACGCCGATACGATCCGCACCCAGCAGTCCGGCCAGTTCGCCTCGCCGGGTGCCGGTGGTGGCGAACTGCTCAACGTCTATCAGGCCAGTCCGTGGCCAGGACAGCGCTACAACACGTTTGGGCAGCTCTCGCAGTCGGCGCCAGTTACGCTGCAGTCCATCGATGCCAGCGGTCGTGCAGGTGGTGTGCGGTACTTTGCTAGTGGCGCCTACACCAGCGATGCTGGTGCCATTCGTAATCTTGATGGGCAGCAGCAGCGTCGAGCGCGGGTGAACCTGGACTACGACGTGCGCCCGAACCTTACGGTTGCGCTCAGCACTTTGTATGATCACGCCTTTACCGACAGGCGCGGCAGCTTCTTCGGCGGTTTGTTGCGCGGCGCGCCAGCCGGTACGGATTATCTCGTGCGCGACACGCTGGGTCGCGGCATCATTCGCGGCGGTGGCACTGGGTTCCGTCCCACCGGAAACGGCGGCGGTACTTTCCTCTACGCGACCGAAAACTCCAAGGACGTGCAGACGTCAGCCCGCTATCTGGCGAGTGGCACGATTACTTACACGCCGGCCGACTGGGCCACGTTCGACGCACTCTATAGCTACGACTATCGCTCGCTATTGAACAACAACTACGTGGTTAAGGGCTACCGCACGGACGGCATTGCGGCGGCAACCAACAGCGGCAATCAGGCGCTGGGCAACCAGTCGCGCGAGAGCATGAACGCGCAGGTGTCGGCCACGTTCCGCAAGCAGATCACGAGCGACCTGAACGCCAAGCTCAACTTCCGCGGCCTGCTTGATCGCGACTACCAGATCGCCAACAACAGCGGTGGCGATACGTACGTTGTGAAGGACATCTACACGTTGAGCAACCTGACGCTCAACAAGGTCGCGACGTCCAGCAGCTTCCTGATCAAGAACATGGGTGGCATCGCCGGCGCGAACGTTGACTACAAAGGCCGCTACATCCTCGACGGCACATACCGCTACGACGGCAGCTCGCTCTTTGGTGCCGGCAACCGCTGGGCGCCGTTCGGTCGCGTGTCCGGTGTGTGGCGCATTTCCGAAGAGAAGTTCTGGGGTGTGAATCAGATCTCGGACTTCCGTGTTCGCGCGTCTCGTGGATCGGCTGGCAACACGCCGCGGTTCAACGCGCAGTATGAGACCTACACCTGCTCAGTCAGTGGTTGCTCACTCGGCCAAGCCGGCAATTCCAAGCTGAAGCCGGAAACCACTACCGAAACAGAACTCGGGTTGGACGCGACGCTGTTTGGCAAACTCGGCATTGAGCTCACATACGCGGGTTCCCTCACAAAGAATCAGCTGCTCTTTGTGCCAACGCCTGCTGCACTTGGCTTCACGAACAAGTGGCAGAACGCCGGCACGTTGCAGAACAAGACGTGGGAAGTGGCGCTAAATTTGCCGGTCATAAGCAAGAAGGACCTCCAGTGGAACATGCGCGGCACGTGGGATCGGAACCGTGCATACGTGACGGAGCTGTTCCTGCCGGAGTACTTCCAGAGCGCTGGCACGGGCCAGGGTACTGGTTCGCTGTTCTTGATTACGGCACGGACCGACAAGCAGGACGGCGTCCCGGTCAATCGTTTTGGCAACATCTGGGGGCGCAAGTTCTACAAGACGTGTGGTGACATGCC
>JANMKU010000297.1:0-18059 GCA_031372205.1 Gemmatimonadaceae bacterium
GCGCCGTTGCCGCAGTCGTAGACGACGCGCAGCCGTGTACCATCGGGGCGCGCGATGCGTCCGATCCGTTGGACGATGTCGGTGACGTAGCGGTCGATGACGGCGGCATGGCGCACTGTGCCCCGCCCTGTCGGAAAGACGTCCGCGACAATCAGGTTGTACAATTGCTGTATGGCCGCGCCATGCATGGATCCTGTTCCAACGCACATTTTGAACCCATTGTACTCCGGCGGGTTGTGCGATCCCGTGATCTGAATCCCGCCGACCACGGGTTCGTGATGCAGCGCCCAATACAACAGGGGAGTTGGTACAACGCCGACGTCCACGACGTCAACACCACACTCGGTGAGGCCCCGCACCAATTCGTCACGGAGTGCGTCTCCACTTGGGCGATTATCGCGTCCGACGGCCACTGCGCCGACGATGCCGCGTTCCGCGAGGTAGGCGGCATAGCCGCGGCCGATGCCATAGGCAACCTCGCCGGTGAGGTCGCGTCCAACGATCCCGCGCACATCGTACTGACGAAAAATTGATGAACTGACCGACACAGAAGTCTCTCGGGAAATGTGAGCGAAGCGCGGTACGGTGACCGGAGGGCTAGCGGGCGGGTTCCGCCGCGCCAACGGGAGATGGACGCACGAGTGCAACCGGCAATGACACACTTCCTGTGCGCACCACTGCAGCACGCGCCCAGCGAATGGCCGGTGTCGGGTACACGCCGAGTACGAGCACCGTGATGACGCTCAGCAGGACAATCGCCCGTGCCATCGGTGTGCCGCTCGGCACGGCGAGCCCAGCGCCGCGCGACTGGATAAACATGGCAGCGACAACCCGCAGGTAGTATGCCGCCGATACGACGCTGGCCAGTACCAGACTGATCGCCAACACCGTTTGGGGTGCCGCGGCACCAAGTGCTGCTTGCAGGATGTACAACTTCGCGAAGAATCCCATGCCCCCAACCAGCGGCATACCCAGGAACGCAAAGAGAAACACGGCCATGGAGATGGCTAACCCAGGGCGGGTTAACCAGAGACCCGCAAGATCGTCCAACGTAGGTGAGCGATCTTGTCCGTCGTTGACGATGATCAGGACAGCAAACGCGCCCATCGTCGCGATGGTATAGGAGGCCAGATAGAACACCAGCGCCGTGCTGCCCGCCGCTGAATTGGCCACGATGCTGACCAGCAGATAGCCGGCATGCGCGACGCTCGAATAGGCCAGCATGCGCACCAGATTCCGCTGGGAGAGGGCGAGCACGTTGCCGGTCACCATGGTAATCACGGCCAGCCACCAGAGCACGGGATGCCAGCGCACGGCGGCCCCCGACATCGCTTCGATCATGATACGCGCGAACGTTGCAAAGGCTGCCGTCTTCACGCACGCGGACATGAAGGCCGTCACGGGGAGTGGCGCACCGTCATAGACATCAGGCGTCCAAAAATGGAACGGTACCGCTGCCACTTTGAAGGCCATCCCCACGAGCAGGAGTGCGAGTCCGACAATGAACATGGCGCCGAGCTGCGGGTGTGATTGCACCCACGCGGCGATGTCGACCAGTCGCGTACTTCCCGTTGCGCCAAAAAGCAGCGCCATTCCGTAGAGCAGGAAGCCTGACGCAAAGCCACCCAGCAGAAAATACTTGATCGCGGACTCAGCCCCGCGCGCGCTGCGGCGATTCACGCCAGTGAGCACGTATACGGCGAGCGACATCAGCTCAATCCCGAGGAAGACGAGCATCATGTCGCGCGCCGCTGCCAGCACGAGCATCCCCGTTGCGGCCAGCAACATGAGGACTGGCACTTCGGGACTATAGGCGTTACTGCGACGATGATCGGCATCGATCAGCGCGAGTGATATAGCGGTCCCGACGAGCACGATGAGATCGATCGCCCATCGGAAACCGTCCGCAGCGACACGCTCGTCTGCCATGCCGCTCAGCCCAAGACGCCACAACACCGCGACGCTGACGGCCGTCACGAGACAACAGAAAATCCCCAAGCGCGCAATGAACGTCGTTCGTTCGGCGCCTTCCGCCGCGCCGGTAACGTTGCCCTGCGGCCGCCACACCGTGGCAAGCAGCATCACCATGGCGCCCGAGGACAGTAACAACTCCGGGGCCAGGGCGCGTATCGTTGACCCGCCCACCATCACGGAGTCCATCATGGGCGCTCCGCTCCGATCGTCGCGGACTGCGCGGCACCAACATTCGGCGCCGCCTGTACCACGGCGCGCGCTGCCGGCCCTACGCGTTGCACGAGCGCTTGTGGCGCGACACCGAACCAGACGATCGCCACCACGAACGCCGTCATGACAAACGCTTCTCTGCTGTTCAGGTCATCGCGCAGCGCCGTTGATGACGCGTTCGATTGACCAAACAGCACGCGTTGGAGGGCGCGAAGTCCGTAGACGGCGGCGAAGATCACACCGGTTGTTGCGATCACGGCCAGCACGGGCTGTTCCGCAAACACACCTGCCAGCACCAGAAACTCGCCGACGAAGCCAAACGTGCCAGGGAGTCCGATGGTCGACAGCATGGCCAAGGTGAGCACAATACCGAACGCGGGCATGTGGTGTGCAAGTCCGCCGAGGGCGTCCATGTCCGTCGTGCCAAATCGATCGTGCAGCATGCCCGCCAGCACGAACAACGCACTCGTCGTGATGCCATGATTCACCATGATCAACACCGCCCCTTGCACGCTTTGGTCGGTGAGGGCGAAGATGCCGAGCATGATGAAGCCGAGGTGGCTGATCGAACCGTACGTGATGAGGCGCTTGAGATCGCGCTGCACCATGGCCAGCAACGCACCGTACACGATGGTGACGACTGACAGCACGAGCACCGTGCCACGAATACGCGGATCGGCGACTGCAGCGGGAAACAGCGGAATGGCGAACCGCATGATCGCATACGTTCCGACTTTCAGGCCGATCGTCACCGCCGCAAAGGTCGGCGCCGATGCCTGCGCGTCGGGCAGCCAGCTATGTACCGGCACGAGCGCGGACTTGACGGCGAACGACAGAAAGAAGGCGCCGAACATCAGCAGTTGCGTACCGCGATCGAGACTGATTCCACGCAAATGGTCGATGTGAAACGACGTCCCGCCTCCACGTTGCCACAGCACCGCGATCGCTACCAACATCAGGAGGGAGCCGGCGAGATTGAACACGACATAGCGCACGCTCGCGCGCTCACGCTCGCCGGTGCCCCAGATCCCAATGAGGAAGTACATCGGGATCAGCATCAGCTCCCACGACAGATAGAACAGCAGCAGATCGAGGGAGACAAAAATTCCGACGATGCCGGCCGTCAGCAGCATGGCCGCGGCGCCGAACGACGGCGTCTTGATGCGAACGTTGTTCCACGATGCGAGAAACGCCAGTGGTACGAGCACGGCGGTGAGGACGACCATTGGCAGTGACAATCCGTCCACGCCGAGACTGAACGTTGCCCCGAGATCACTCAGCCACGGCCACGAGACGCTCGCTTGCCACCCCGATGCGCTCGGCGTGTACACTAACCACAGCGCCAGTCCGAGCAGGCCCTCCACGATCATCGCGAACAACGTCAGCACGCGAGCGTCTGGACCGCCGCTTGGTGCTTCTGCACCATCCTCATCGCGCGAGACATCATGGCCGAACACGCGGATCGCAACTGCGGCGAACACCGGCCACATGATCATGGCGGGCAATACCCATCTCGCCACGCCGAACGACTGCAGGAGGTTGCCCATCACGCGAGCGTCAAGGCGGCGAGTATCGCCAGTGCACCGGCGGCAACAAACCATGCATACTTGCCCACATCACCGTCTTGTAGCTGATCGCCTGACCGTTCGGCGGCGCGGCCGAGCAACGTGCCGCTGGCTGAAAACAGTCGATTGACTGCCGCATCGACTCCCCGGGCCAACCCGGTCGCGGCCAGCCACTGCAGAGGACGCACAATGATCGCGTTGATGCCATCGTCGATGCGGTAGCCGCTCGCAAGCAGCGCCGCGAGACCAGTCTCCGTCGGCGCGTGCGTCTTGTCCGAAATCGGCCGACGGAAGAGTGCGATGGCGACGGCGATGCCAAGCACACCGACTCCAACCGCGATCGCGATCAGCGCAGACTCTGTGCCGTGCGGAAGTTCGCCGGCGCCACTGAGCAAACGCGCGCTCGCTCCGGTCACGGGATCAAGCCAGTGTTCGAGTAGCTCGCTCGGGCCGAGGCGGAGCAGCGACGGCAGGTTGAGCCATCCTCCTGCTACCGTCAGCAGACCCAACACGAGCACAGGGCCAGTCATGATGGGTGGAGCTTCGTGCAACGCGTCACGCTCAGCGGCACCGGTCCGATTTGCGCCGAAAAACGCGAGCATCATCACGCGCATCATGTAGACGGCGGTGAGCAGCGCGGTGATGAGGCCAACGGCGTACGCAGCGTAGAGCACGACACGGCCGGGAACACCAAGCAGCGCACTGCTGGCGAGCGGTGAACCCTGCGCGCGCAGAAACACCGCAGACAAGATTGCATCCTTCGAGAAGAAACCAGCGAGGGGTGGCACGCCGACAATTGCCAGCGTTGCGAGCATCATGGCGACCGCCGTCCACGGCATCACGCGGTACAGTCCGCCCATATTACTCAAATCTTGGGCGTCCTCGTCGCGGTGCGTATGGTGATACGCAGCGTGCAGCGCATGAATCACCGATCCCGCACCGAGAAATAGCAGCGCCTTGAAGAACGCATGCGTCACGAGATGGAAAACGCCCGCAGCGTACGCACCACTGCCAACGGCCATGAACATGTAGCCAAGCTGCGAGATCGTCGAATACGCCAATACCTTCTTTATGTCCCACTGGCGGAGCGCGATGGTCGCGGCGAACAGCGCCGTCATGGCCCCGACCGCCGTTACCAGCAACGACGCTTGCGGCGCACCAGCGAAAACCGGAGCGGCACGCGCGACGAGATACACGCCAGCGGTCACCATAGTCGCGGCGTGGATGAGCGCGGAGACCGGTGTAGGTCCCGCCATCGCGTCTGGCAGCCACACGTAGAGCGGCAACTGCGCACTCTTGCCGGCACAGCCGAGAAAGAGCAAGAGCGCAATCGCGAGCAGGACTGGCGTGCCCGACATGCTGCTGAGGGCGGCGTGGGCTCCAACGAAGTCGAGGGTGTGCACTCGCGTCCAGATCAAGAACATCGCGGCCAAGAATCCGAAATCGCCCAGGCGATTGACGACGAACGCTTTCTTCCCGGCCTCGGCGTTGCGCGCATCGCTGAACCAAAAGCCGATGAGCAGATACGAGCACAGCCCCACGCCCTCCCACCCGACGAACAGCACCGGATAGCTGGAGCCCAACACGAGCACCAACATGAACGCCACGAACAGATTCAGGTACGCAAAGAAGCGCGCGAATCCAGGATCCGCCTTCATGTAGCCGATCGAGAAGATATGGATCAGCGTGCCAACGCCCGTGACCACCAAGATCATCAGCGCCGACAACTGATCCAGCTGCGCTCCCCACGCAACGTGGAGCGTGCCAACCGGCATCCATTCCGCGTAGGTCCGAACGAACGGCAGCTCGATCGTTGCCTGCGAGCGCATGGCCAGAAACATCGCGACCGCGAGTCCAAACGCGCTGGCCAGCATTCCGACGGCGACGATCGATACCAGCGGCCGGGCGCGATCGCGTCGCACGACCGATTCCGTGCACCACAGCGCCAGCGCACCGTTTATGATTGCGCCAACCAGTGGCAGCAGCGGCAACAGCCACACGAACTCGGCGACGGTGCCGTCGAGCGGATGGCGCAACGCCGCGGTCGCGGCTTGTCCGATTATGGCGGTCGGCATCATCCGCGCAGCTGGCGAATTGCCGACAAGTCTACCGTGCCGAAATGCCGGAACACCGAGATGACGATTGCCAGTCCGAGGGCGGCTTCCGCGGCAGCAACCGTCATCACCATCACCACAAACACATGCCCAGTCACGCCGTGCATCTTGGCCAGGGCCACAAAGGACAAGTTGACGGCGTTGAGCATCAACTCCACACACATGAACAAGATGATGGCGTTGCGTCGTGTCAGCACGCCGATCACGCCGATCGCAAACAAAATGGCGGACACGATCAACGATTCGGCGATCATGTGCGCACTCGCTTTTTCGCGAGTAGCACGGCGCCGACAACGGCCACCAAGAGCACCATGCTCGTGAGCTCGAACGCCACCGCATAGTCGCGGAACAGCGCGTCTGCGACTGATGACACGACGTTGCTCTCCGCTGGAGCCAACGCGACATCCGGGATTTTGTCACGCAAAATGACGAGCACATTCGCTACAAGCCCAAGCCCAATCAGACCGGCGCCGATACGCGGACCAATCGATCGCAGATCGCTCACGTCGGCGCGGCCGAGATTGAGGAGCATGACCACGAAGACGAACACCACCATGATGGCGCCGGCGTAGACTAGCACCTGAATCGTTGCGACAAAGGGTGCGTCAAGCATCACATACAGTCCGCTCAGTGCGAGCATGACGTTGACAAGCCAGAGGGCCGCGGCCACCGGCGCCTTCCGCGTGACGAACAAGAGGGCCGACACAATCGCGACCAACGCGAACAGATAGAACTGAAACTGCACGAATCCGTTCATTCGCCCTTCGGATCGGACGGATCCCACAATTCGGTGACCGGATGCGTCTGCGCCGTGAGGCGCTCCAAATCGTACACGAACGATGCGCGATCGAACTCCGCATTCTCGTAGTGTCGCCCGAGATGGATCGCTTCCTCGGGGCACACTTCCTGACAGTATCCGCAGAAGATGCAGCGAAACTCGTCGATCTCGAAGACCAACGGGAATCGGTTGCCCTGTTCGTCCTCACCAGGCACCAACTTGATGCAGTTGGCCGGACAGACCGTTGGGCACAAGCCGCACGCGACACATTTCGCCTTGCCGGTTTCCGTCGTCAACATCCGGTGCGTGCCGCGCCATCGCGGCGACAGATCCCACTTGGTCTCGGGATACTGCATGGTGACCTTATGCGGATCCACGAGATGCTTGATCGTGGTCATCATACCGTTCAGCGTGGCGCGCACGTAGCTCACCCGCTCGAGGCGGCGCGGCATCACCTTGACTCCGATCGTCATCAGACGCGCTCCTCGGCAGGCACTGCGGCGATGGTCACACGGTGCTCCTCAAGGTGGCGTCGCGACAGGTCCAATCCGCGCGCCCGCAATCGTTCGAGATCCGTCGGACCGACTCGCGCGCTGGCCGGGCTTATCAGCTTTCCGCGATCCAACCAGCGGAGCAGCAGCGTGATCAGCACCACGTTCATCGCCAGCAGTGCCACGGAGAACAACGGCCCGCGTGCCACACCTAACGCGTCCAATGCCAGTGTGGCGGTGGCAACGATGACGATGTAGGCGAGTGCGATCGGCAACATCACGCTCCAGCCAAGCGACATGAGTTGATCGTACCGGAAACGCGGCAGCGTCCAGCGGATCCACATGAACAGAAAGAGAAAGAGCCCGGTTTTGGAGGCAAACGCGGCCAACGTGATGAGCGTTTTGAGGATCGTCCACGGTGGCAGATTGTCCCATTGTGTGAAGGGCACATCCCATCCACCAAAGAACAACGTGGCCGTCAATCCGCTCACCGTGACCATGTTCGCATACTCGGCGATGAAGAACAGCGAGAACTTCATTCCGCTGTACTCCGTGTGGTAGCCGGCGATGAGCTCTGACTCCGCTTCTGGCAAGTCGAACGGCAAGCGATTGGTCTCGGCGAACGAGGCGACGAGAAAGGTGAACCACGCGACAGTCAGCGACAGGACGTTCCATCCCATGCGCTGCTGCTGTTCGACAATCGCGGTCAGTGACACGTTGCCGGCCAGCAGCAGGATCGGGATGGTCGACATCCCCATCGCAATCTCATAGGAGATCATCTGCGCACTCGATCGCAGCCCGCCGAGCAACGCGTACTTGTTGTTCGATGACCATCCGGCGAGCACGATGCCGTAGACGCCGAGTGACGACACAGCGAGCGTGAATAAGTACCCAACGGGGAGGTTGGCTACGGCCATGTCAATCAGACCCCACGGTGTCGGCAACGGAGAGGCCAGCGGCAGCACCACCCACGTGAGCATGGCCGGCACAAATGCCAGCGCCGGCGCAATAATGAACAGCCAACGTTCGGCAGCGGCCGGATTGGTCTCCTCCTTCATGAAGTTTTTCAATCCGTCAGCGACCGGCTGCAAGATCCCGCCTGGCCCAGCACGATTCGGCCCTCGTCGGTCCTGAATCCACGCGGCCACCTTCCGTTCGGCCAGCGTGAGGAACGCAACGCCAAGTAAGTAGAGCACGAAGACGATGAGGATCTTGATCACACTCGCAAGCACGAAGGTGCCCAAGGCAGAGGGCGCGAGCTGTGAGTCTGCTCTGGGAAACAGGCCCGCCAATTCATCCGTCGAGAATTGCGACATGGCCAACATTAAGCGGATCCGTCTGCGGCGGCCGCCGCACTCATGTGATCGACGACGGACTGACCTCGTAAGCCAAGGTCGCCATAGCTCAGATCAGCGAATGCCGGATGGGTCGCGACGAGTGCATCGAACACGTCCGCTGGCGTGAAGTACTGCGCGTTGCCGCCCGCTGCTACAACCAAATCGGCTAGTACGTACCAGCTCGGGCGTGCCACACCCGGCGCCGCCTTGGCCTGAAGGAATCGTTGCACACGTCCACGCAAATTCGTCAACGTGCCTTCTTCCTCGAGCGTGTTCGCCATGGGCAAAATCACGGCTGCGCGTTCCATGCACGCGGACGGCACCGTGGTGCCGACGTACAACACGACCGACGCACGCTCGAGCGTCAGACGGGCTACGTCGCGCAACGCATCGCCGACCACCAGCAGGGCGTCTCCGTTCCGCAGAACCTCGTCAACTGACGTGACCTGCTCGAACCCAAGCAAGCGCGCGCCTGCGGCATTGGCCGCACGCTCTGCCCGCAATGCGAGATCGGCGACGCCGGCCAGCGGCACTTCCTCTCCATGATCGACCTGAAACACACCAACACCGTGCGTCAGTTCTACGATGCGACTGAGCAGGAACAGCGCTTCGTTGGACAGACTGGCTGAGGCGAGGACCACGACGCGCTGGCCGCTCAAGTGCGCGGCCGTCGCCGCAATCGCCTCTTCCCACTCGACCGTACGCATCACGCCGCCGTCGCGGATTGACGGTTGATCAATGCGGTCGCGGCGGTTGAACTCGCGGTAACCCATCCGCCCGACTTCACACATGTAGTACTGATTCACGGCGTCGTTTGGTCGCGGACGCAGACGCACCACCACGTTGTCTCGCGTCTCGGCGACGATGTTGCAGCCCTGACTGCAGCCCGTGCAAATGGTGGGAGCGCGATCGAGCTCCCATGCGCGCGCCTTGTTCAAAAAATCTTTTGACAGCAGCGCGCCAACCGGGCAGAGGTCAACCACGTTGCCCGCCCACGGATTGGTCAGGTCGTGCCCTTCGGCTTTGCCGATAAAGGCGCGATCACCGCGTTCGGAGACGTTGAGCACCGGCTCATGCACCACATCATCCATGAACCGCACACAGCGCGTGCAGAGAATGCACCGGTTCTGCACGTAGAGGACATCACCACCGAAGTCTTCAACGGGGTTAAACCGTTTGGCTTCGCGGTACCGCGAATCGGACCGGCCTTCGGCGAAGGTATAATCTTGCAACTCACACTCGCCGGCCTGGTCGCAGATTGGGCAGTCGAGCGGATGGTTGATCAGCAAGAACTCGAGCACGCCCTTTCTTGCGTCGAGCGTGGCTGGTGAATGCACACGCACCACCTGCCCCTCCATCGCCGTGGTCGCGCACGAGGGCACCAACTTGGGCATCTTCTCGACTTCCACGAGACACATGCGACACACCCCGGCGACCGGTAATCCTGGGTGATAGCAGTAGTGCGGGATCAACACCCCAGCTGTTTTTGCAGCTTCCAGAATGGATGTTCCTTCCCGAACGGTCGTTGGCCGGCCTTCAATCGTTAACGAGATCATCTTCACGTCTGTCACGCTCGGCGCCTCACGCTGCGGAGGCGCGGAACGCCCCCGGGACTGTCACCATCGACCGATTCGCGGCGATCTTCGCTTCGAACTCGTGGCGAAACTTTCGCAGACCAGACATCACCGGTGTAGCGCACGAATCGCTGAGCACGCAGATGGTCTTCCCCGTCATGCCATCGGCGATGGACACGAGGGTGTCCAGATCCTCCATGGTGCCCTCGCCGTCGCGGATCCGTTCCATGATGCGGGACGTCCAGGCCGTACCCTCGCGGCATTGCGTGCATTGTCCACACGTCTCGTGCGCGTAGAACCGCACCAAGCGCGCGATTTGACGGACCATGTCCTGCTGATCATCGAAGACGATCACACCGCCGGAGCCGAGCATCGTGCCCGCTGCGACGAAGCCCTCATAGTCCATGAGCGCCCCGTCCGCCTCGTCACGGGTGAGAATGGGTACCGATGACCCACCGGGAATCACTGCCTTGATTTCGCGACCGGGCAACGGCCCCCCGCACACGTCGTACAAGAACTCCTTAAATGGGAAGCCGAGCGCGACTTCATAGTTTCCGGGGCGCGAAATATTGCCACACACGGAAAAGAGCTTCGTACCGACGCTTTTCGGATTGTCCGCACGGCCAAACTGTCGATACCATTCCGCGCCCTGCTTAATGATGTGCGGAACGGCAGTCAGGGTCTCGACGTTGTTGATCGTCGTCGGTCGTCCGAACAACCCCGACACCGCGGGAAATGGCGGTTTAATGCGCGGGTTGCCACGTCGTCCTTCGAGCGAGTTCATCAACGCCGTTTCCTCGCCGCAGATGTACGCGCCCGCACCGCGATGCACGTGCACGTCAAGCCGCTTGCCAGATCCCATCGCGTTGGCGCCAAGAATCCCGGCGTCGTAGGCCTCCTCGACCGCCCGGCTGACGCGCGCAAGCGGCTCGGTGAACTCTCCACGAATGTAGATGTATGCGGTCTCCGCATAGATCGCGTGCGCGGCCACGGCAACGCCTTCCACGAGCCCGTGCGGCGTCCAGCGCATGATCTCGCGATCCTTGAATGTGCCCGGTTCCGACTCGTCCCCATTACAAAGCATGTAGTGCGTCTTGCCATCGGGTTTCATGAAGGACCACTTGAGCCCCGTTGGAAAGCCTGCCCCGCCGCGCCCGCGCAAACCGGACTCCTTCACGATCGCCTGGACCTCAAGTGGGTCGAGCGAGAGTGCCGTGCCTAGCGCCTCGTATCCCCCCCGTGCACGCCATCCGGCTAAGGTGCGTGCGTCGGCATCACCGAAGTAGCGCGACAAGACCAGTGACTCACGCGCATGCGGCGCATGTGGGTAACCCATTACAGCAGCTCCGAGAGAATGCGCGGCACAGATTCCGGCGTCACCGACTCGACGAACGCATTGTTGATCATGATCGGCGTCGCGAAGCCGCACGCACCCAGGCACTCGACTTCGATCACGGTGAACTTTCCGTCAGCGCTGGTGAGGCCCAGCTCACCGCACTGCGTATGCTCCAGCAAGGCACGCACCACGTCGTCGGCACCGCACACGTTGCATGGGGTCGTGGTGCACACCTGGATGAAGTGACGTCCGACCGGATGTTGGTGATACATAGTGTAGAAGGTCATCACGCCCTTCACATACGCGGGCGTGATGGCCAGCGCCGCTGCAACTTCTTCAATGCCGGCATTGCTCACCCAGCCGTGCGTATCCTGCACCATCCACAACGCGGGTAGCAGGGCCGCCTGCTTACTCGGATAGCGCGCGATGATGGTGTCCAATTCACTGCGACGCGCGCCCGTGAAGACTGGCGTGTACGGTGTCGTGTCGTGCGCACCATTGAGCGGCATGGCAATCATCGCACCACCGGAAGCGGATGGGCCGTGACTCACCGGTCGATCTCTCCCATCACGATATCGATACTCGCGTTGATGGCAATGACGTCGGACAACAAATGTCCTTCCACCATCTTCGGAATGGCCGACAAGTTGACGAACGACGGGGGACGAATACGCCAGCGCACTGGCTTCGCCGATCCATCACTGACCAGGTAGTAGCCCTTCTCGCCTTTCGGGCTCTCGACAGGTACGTAGCACTCGCCGATCGGTGGACGCGGACCCTCCATCACCAGTTTGAAGTGGTGAATCATCGATTCCATTTCGCTGGTGGCCTTGTGTTTGGCAGGCAGGATGAGTCGCGGATCATCCACGTTCACGGGGCCGTCGGGAAGGCGACGGACTGCCTGCTCGAGAATACGCACGCTTTGACGCATCTCCTCGACGCGAACGAGAAACCGGTCGTACACGTCGCCCACGGTGCCAACCGGTACGTCGAAGTCATACGTCTCATAGTCGAGATACGGGAAATCCTTGCGCACGTCGTAGGCCACGCCAGACGCGCGAAGCATCGGTCCAGACAGACCAGCGTTCACGGCTTCCTCGGCGTTCATGGCGCCCAGCCCGACGGTACGACCGGCCCAGATGGCATTGGTTTCCAGCATGCGCACTGACTCGTCGAGGGTCTTCGGAAAGCCGTTGATAAACGCCTTCAGTCCATCCAGCCAGCCGTCCGGAATATCAGCCGCCATACCACCGACACGTGTCAGTGTCGTGGTTAGGCGTGCGCCGATCCATCCTTCGAGCAGGTTGTAGACGTTTTCGCGTTCCTGATATAACCACAGAAACGGCGTGAACGCGCCGAGATCCACCGAGGTCGTGCCGAGCCAGACGACGTGCGAGATGATCCGCGAGAGTTCCATCGCGATGACGCGCAGGACCGTACAGCGCGGTGTGATCTCCACACCAAAGAGCCGCTCACAGCCGAGCGCGAAAGCGACGTTGTTCCCTGGCGAATTGAGGTAGTCCTCGCGATCAGTCCACGGGATGATCTGATTGTACTGCCGATACTCGCCGATCTTTTCGAAGCCGCAATGCAGGTAGCCGATGTGTGGAATGCACCGGACAACCGTTTCGCCATCCAATTCCAGGACGAGGCGGAGCACGCCGTGCGTTGCTGGATGTTGTGGGCCCATGTTGATCAACATGTGATCCGAACTCAACTCGGGTTCCACGGTACTGCGCGAGTCGACCGCCACAACCCCGCCCTGCTGCACCGTGAGTGGGGCGCGCAGCGGAAGTCCATTCGCGTCAAGGCCGGCAGTGCCAAGCGCGACCTCGATCGTCCGTCGCGTGGTCACTCTCCGCCCTCGTGCCCATCACCGGACGCACGCTCGGCCGTCAGTCGCACTTTCATGTCGTTCGGAAGCGCATCGTACGCTTCGGCGATCGTTAGCTCTTCCATCGAGTATCGTGCTTCCGGATCGGCCGCCAGCGCCTGCTTGAGTTGTTCGGCTCGACTGAATCGCCCGCGCAACGGAAAGTCTTTGCGGAGCGGATAGCCTTCGCGATAACTCTCCCAGAGCAAGATGCGACGCAGGTCGGGGTGGCCGTCAAACCTTATACCGAACATGTCGAAGCACTCGCGCTCCAGCCAATCGGCCCCGGAATAGATATCCGTTATGGACGGCACGACGAGCGGTGATCGTTTCGGCAGCTCGACCTTGAGTCGGAGGAACTGGCGACGCCCAAGCGCGCGCAGATGCCATACCACTTCGAGCGGTCGCGATCCGTCACGATGCTCCACGGCGGTCACGTCGACCAGATAGTCATAGCGTTGTGCTGGCTCGGCATGGAGCCATTCGACGATGGCGTGCAGCGCGTCGACTGTGACGTACACGGTCGTTTCACCCCACGTCACCTCAGCGCGCACAATCGCTGCGCCGAACCGCTCCGCAAGCGCGCTGGCCGTCGGGTTCTCCGGGCCGCCGCGATGCGGCACGTTACGCAGCGTCGCCGGCGAGACGGCGGCCACGGGCGCAATGTCCGCAAGCGACCGAGGAATGACGGTCACGGATTGGATCTGGTTTGGTTCACCGAGTTGCCGAACGGCTCCGACAATTCGTCGATTCGCGATGGTGAAATGTACAACTGACTGCTTGGGTCGGGCTCGATCTCCACATGCAGCGAACCATCACGCAGTCGGTCACGCGAGATCTTCTGCTGCAGCATGATGATGGCATGCATCAACGCTTCAGGGCGCGGCGGACATCCGGGCACATAGACATCAACCGGTATAATGGTGTCGATCCCCTGCACCACTGCGTAGTTGTCGAACATGCCTCCGGTCGACGCACACGCGCCCATCGAGATGACCCACTTGGGTTGTGGCATTTGCTGATAGATGCGCCGGATAACCGGCGCCAGCTTATACGGCACTCGGCCAGCGCAGATCAGCACGTCGGCTTGCCGTGGCGAGTAGCTCAAGCGCTCCATGCCAAAGCGCGAGAGATCGAAGCGACTGGCCGCGGTCGACATGAACTCGATCGCGCAGCACGCGGTGCCAAAGGGCATCGGCCAGAGCGATCCCGCGCGTGCCCAGTTGACAATAAAATCGAGCCGCGTCGTGACCCAGCCGTCCTGTGACGCGGGCGCGCTGTCTCGCAATCCGGGTGCAGGGATCAATCCCACGTCAACGCTCCCTTCTTCCAGATGTAGACGAAGCCCACAAATAAGATCGTGGCGAAGATCATCATCTCGGCGAGTCCGGCGATCGACAATTGGCCCGGGGGACACGCACCAGCCAGCAGCGGGACTGTGCACGAGAGCTGTCGATACTGCACACCCCATGGGATCATGAAGACCGTCTCGATATCGAACACGATGAACAGCATCGCCACCAGATAGAACTTGATGGACACGCGTTCCCTCGCGTCGCCAATCGGCGGAACCCCGGATTCGTAGGGCTGCGATTTTACCGGCGTCGGCTGCGACCGCATCGCCAAATGCGACGCGCCGATGATCACCACCGCATTGAGCACAACGAATCCCAGCAGGAGCAGCACCGGGAGGTAGTTTCGAAGCATCGAGGGCTGTGCGGAGCGCCAGGGTACGGACTTCGTGAAAGAATTCACAAGCGGTAAAGTGAAAACCTAGTGAACGGACCGACTGCACTCAACAGCAACACCGCGAACCACGTCGACGACTCCGAGCGGTACAGAGCGATTCACTGCTGAAATGGCGAGGGCTACGCGATGGCACTTCGCGGCGAACATGCCTACCTTATCGACGCAGTTCGCCGCGACGGCCGGGGCCGGTCCCGCCAGGCATGCTCCCCCACCCATTTCCTCTGCACCTATGGGGCTCTGCTCCGATCGTTGGATCACGCGTATGTCGCGCGAGCACGCTATGATCGAACCGTTTGAGGATCGTCAGGTACGCGAAGGGGTCATCTCCTACGGCGTGAGCTCCTATGGCTACGACATGCGCGTGGCACGCGAGTTCAAGATCTTCACCAACGTCTTGAGTTCGGTGGTCGACCCGAAGTCATTCGACCCACGGAGCTTCGTCGAGTTCGAGGGCGACGTGTGCATCGTTCCCCCAAACTCGTTCGCGCTGGCGCGCAGTGTGGAATACTTCCGCATCCCAAGAAATGTGCTCACGCTCACCGTAGGGAAGAGTACGTACGCGCGGTGCGGGATCATTACGAACGTCACGCCATTCGAGCCCGAGTGGGAGGGGTTCGTGACGTTGGAGATCTCCAATACGACACCGTTGCCGGCCAAGATCTACGCGAACGAAGGCATTGCCCAAGTCGTCTTCTTCACCGGCGACGAACCGCCCGAGGTGAGTTACGGCGACAAGAAAGGCAAATACCAGGGACAGCGTGGCGTGACGCTACCGCGGATTTGACCAGCAGCGCTCAGCCGACGGCGTAGATGTAGCGGCAGCCGAGGTCCTGCGCGCGTTGCAGGGCCACCACCATCGCCGGTACGACCTCTACTCCCGGGAGGAGGTTGGCCCTCGCTTCCTCAGCAAACGCGGTGCGCGCCGCGGCGTCCGCGCGTGCCGGCTCTGGCAGGAATCGCGAACCCGACGCCCGCAGTGAGTTGTTACAGACGAGCATGATGGCTCCGCGTGCAATCAACGCCGCAACCAGCCCGGTGCCTGCAGCACCGTTCGGATTGACCGTTCCTTTCATCAGCATGGTCTCGGCGATTGGGTACTTACCCCACATCGTGTCGTTGAAGAACAGCCCAATGGACCGGCCGTTCAGCCCAACGATCACACCGCTTTCGGCATCCCGCAGTCCGTACGTGGTCTTCTGCGTGTCGAGAAAAGTGCGGGCCCACGTGATCGCGAGCCCGTCTGCGGCCAAGTGCGAATGAAAAATCACCCGATGCGTGCCAGCAAGCCGTTGCATCCAGAGCTCGGTGTCGGCGCGAAGCAGCTGTTGGTCGCGATGCCCTGACGTAGGCTCTGCAGCGCCAACATGACGCGCAACCGAGGTCAGCCCAAAACCGGCACCAACGGCAAGCACGCGAGCAAGAAACGTGCGGCGAGGAGCAATGGGCGGGATCTCGTTCGTCATGGGCGACGCACCGGTGTTGAGGAAGTTGGCGATACGCGACGCGGCAGTACGACGCGCAACGGTGGCAGCGGTTTTCCAGCCGCGCGGACGCCATTCGTCGCGTAGGCGACATCAGCGGGCGCATCACCCTTGGGCCAGTCGTTCGCTTTCCCCGGATGATCTTGCCGCGGCTTTGATAACACGAACGCGGCGACATCCGCCGCCTCCTGTTCCGTGAGCCGCATCGCTTTGTCGTACGGCATATTCTCGCGCAAGAACGTGGCAAGTACGGTCTGTCGCGCCAGCCCTGCACCGATGGAGTAGCTGCGCGAACCCCACACCGCCGGCGCCAAACGCGGTAGCCCAGCCCCTGTCTGCCCGTGACAACGAGCGCACTGCTTCATGAAGACAGCTCCACCAGCACTGCGCACACCAACAAGGCGAACCGTATCAGGCCCTGTTGGCCTCGGCGACCCACCCAGTGAGTCGAGCAGCGCGAGAATGTCGCGCATATCTCGTCCGTCTTCCGGCAGCATCCCCCCCGCAAGGCTTCTCGCGACGCATTCGTTCACGCGTTGCGCGAGTGTCTCTTCACTGCCTCGGCGCGCGCGGTACCGCGGATAGCGTGTGGCCGAGCTGAGCCACGGCATGGCCATCGCGCGCGTGCCATCATCCAGGTGGCAGCTCGTGCAGCGCAGTCGGTTGCCACTGTATTGTGGAAGCGAATCGCGAAAGGCATTCACCAGGGCGCGACCACGCGTCACACTTCCCGTTTGCGCTGCAACCGTTGCCACGACACACGGCACCAGCGTTGCCGCGCGCCACAGCACCCGGCTGTTTCTCACCCACGAGACAAGCAGGTGGCACAGCATCGCGTACACGTCGCCGAGCACGAGCCGATCAGGCCGAAGTGGTCGCGACACGTGGTTCTTGCCGTCGCGCGGTCGCGACCAGAAAATCGCGATTCATCTGTTTGATTACGTCGATGCTGATTTCCTTCGGGCAGGCCTCCATGCACTCGCCGGCGAGTGTGCAGTGACCGAATCCCTCGAGGTCCATTTGCTCGCCCATCGCCAGCGCACGCTTGTCGCGTTCCGGTTGTCCCTGTGGCAGGGCACCTAAGTGGGTGATCTTCGCCCCAGTGAACAAGGACGCCGACGCGTTCGGACATGCGGCGACGCAGGCACCACAACCAATGCAGGCGGCGGCGTCCATGGCGCCGTCCACAATGTCCTTGCCAATGAGGATCTCATTGGCATCGCGCGCTCCACCCGTGTTCACCGAGATGAACCCGCCGGCCTGAATGATGCGGTCGAAGGCGGCGCGATTTGTCACCAGGTCCTTGAGCACCGGGAACGACGAGGCCCGCCAGGGCTCGACAGTGATAGAGTCGCCGTCCTTGAACGCACGCATGTGCAGTTGGCATGTGGCCGTGCCCTTCCACGGACCGTGTGCCTGACCGTTGATCATCATCGAACAGGAACCGCAAATGCCCTCGCGGCAATCGTGCGCAAAGGCGACGGGCTCCTTACCCGCCTCCGTCAACTGTTCGTTGAGCATGTCAAACATCTCGAGGAACGACATGTCGTGACTGACGCCGTCGAGCGCATACGATT
>JANMKU010000318.1:0-20212 GCA_031372205.1 Gemmatimonadaceae bacterium
GCTCAACGTGCGACGAATACGCGGCACGACAAACGACATCGTCGCCGTGGCAAATCGGCGACGACGCGCAACATCGCCAATCCGCGCCCCTTTGTCATTGACGACGGTGAACGGACCATCCCACGCTTGACTCCAGTCAAGATCGATGAGCGGAATCCCCAGGCCAGCAAAGCGATACGTGGCGTCGGCGTCCACCTCACGCGTCTCCGGATTGACGGCCACGTCCGCCGCCCACGCATGGCGGAGCACGATGTCGCTGCCGCTCGACGCCGCGCCATAGGTCGCCGTACCGCGGCGTCCCTCGCCAACGATCGGCATCCAGTAGCGCGGCACGAGCTGGCGTGCCGCCATGTAGCGGTGCGTTGCGCCTGCAGTCGGTGGCGAACTATCAGCGGTCAACATCGCGACATTTTGCCGAGCAAACGTGGATGTGGTCAGTGCCGCCTTGCGTGCCTCGGCATACCACACGTTGCGCGCGACCGGTCCCGTGGTGTCGAGTGGCGCCACGGCGACGTGCGATCCGTCAAGGCGATACAGTAGCGCGGCCACCCACTGTCCATCCGGCGATACCGATGGCTCATACACGCCTGTGGTGACGTGACTCGCCACGCGTACCGCGTCCCGTTCGTCACGCCACCCGATGGTGTCCGGTACAGCGGTCGCCACGCCGACACGCGCCGTCTCCAGTTGCATGCGACCACTTCGGTCACTGCTCCACACCAACCGCTGTCCGTCACTCGTGAACGACGGCGACGCAAACACCGCTAACCCGCCGGTCACCACCTGCTGCACCACACCGGACGCCGAGAGCACTACCACCCGTTCTTCGCCGCTCGGCAAGAACTCAATCGCCGCAATGCGCGATCCGTCTGGCGACCAGCGCGGTTCTGCCCAGATGTTCGTCTGCGTGAGTGGTGTGATTGCGCCCTCGCGTGTGACAAGCACGAGGCGCGTAAGCGCTGCGGCCACTTGCACCGCGACAATCCGTCCGTCCCGATGCATATCGGGCTGCGTCAGTCGCGCACCAACGGTCAATCGTCGTTCGCCGCGGCCCTGGCCAACATACAGGTCACTGCGCGTCACATAGAGATCGCGAAAATCGAGCTGGGCAAACAGCGTACTATCCGCGCCGAAGGGGACGTTCGCTTCGAACGAATTGCGACGCGCCACACGCACGACGCGATTTGGCGCATGCGCACCGGCCGTGAACAGCCCCGTCACGTCGCGCCCATTGCTGCCAGACCAAATCAGCGAATCCGTGCCACGCCAGCGCGGTGACGTTGCATACCATCCGCTGCTGTCGATCATGCGCCACGCGGCGTCTCCACTCGTGTCCATGGCGGCAACGACGGTCTGCAACGAATCCCGCATGGCGCTGAACTGTGAGGAGAACGACGTCCCAAAAGCAACGCGCGACGCACGATCGAGCAGGAAGGGAATTGGGAAACCCGCCGTGTATTCCACGAAGCGTCGCATGCTGGAGTCGCCGCCGGCGATCGCCTCGCGCTGCATGAGCAACGTCCCCCACGCATACGGTGTTTGGCCGCGCGGAAACCGCGAAGTCGTCGCACTCCAGCGCGCGATCGCCGGCACCTGATCTGCTCGCGCCGCGGCGCGCGCGACCGTTCGGGCTTCCGTGCTCACGTTGCGACCGCTGCCGGAAATCTGTGACTCGTAGTGCACGGCGAGCCCTTCTTTCACCCAGCTCGGCATGAGCGCGTTGGGGAAGAGCAACGCGTTCCGGCCAAACACCCAACGTCCAACCCGCCACAGACCGGCCGCCCGATCGAGGTGAAAGATGTGCGCCAGTTCATGTGAGACGACGAGCCGCAGCCACTGATCATGGAAGCGCAGTTCGGCCAACCCAACCGGTGGCACCGCGTAAATCACAATGCGGTTGGAGGGAAACAGCTGCGCGTAGCCATTGCTGTCATCGACGTTGTCGGCGAATAGCAGATCAATCGGAAATGCGGGCGCGACGAGTTCGCGCGCCATCGCCGTCCACGCTTGTTCGGCATACGTTGCCAGCAAGCGCGCCTGCGACTCGTGTTCAGCACGAAAGTGCACGCGAAAGTGCGTGGTGGGTAAGGTGCGCAGGCCGCCGCGCGGATCGACACCCTGCGCGCCGACCACTTCTGCGATTCCGTGAATCGCGAGCAACACGCCAAGCGTGCCGGCCAAGACATCCCGCACACGCCGCACACATCTCGCGCGCCACTTGCCGCGCGTCACGGACGACCTAGCTCGCGAAAGTACGTTTCCAGTCCGGCAACAATCCCTTCCGCGTACTTGAGTTGAAAGCCCGCGTCGCGCATGGCGGATTCCTGCTCCGGCAGCATAAGGAAGAGCCCCTCGGTGAGCACAGCCGGATACCACGTCGGTCGCGCCACCGCGAGATTCTGATAGTGCACTCCGAGATCGCGTATTCCGAAGCGGGCCACCAGTTCGCGTTGCACCGGACGCGCGAGCGGCTCGCTGTGCTGGTGAAAGAACAACGTGCTGGTCCCATTCGCCGTGAACGGATTGACGCCGTCGGGGAGCGCGTTGAGATGAATCGACACAAACGCATGCGCATCGGCGCGACGCGCCATTACGGCGCGATCGGGAAGACCGACGGCAGCGAGTGTCAGGCGCGTCATCACGACCGTCGCGCCACGCGCGCGCAGCAGTTGCGCGACCAGCGCGCCAACCGGCAGCACTGCGTCACCTTCGTATAAGCCTGTTGGCCCCGTTGCGCCGATCGGCGGATGCCCCGGATCGACAGCGATCGTCAGGCCAGCGAGCGGCCGCAGCAGATCGATCACGGGAGGGCGGCGGACGCGAAGCACCAAGGCTCGACGACTCTCATCCCAGAGTGCCAGCCATCCAAACACGGGGCGGGATAGTGACAGCGTGATGCGCACGCGGTCGCTGCTCACTTGATCCCAACTCACACGCCGGACCAGCGTGTCGTTCTGCAGGATGGGCGAGATTTCCGGATTCGCCTGCACCCCGTAGAGCGTGAGCACGAGGGTTTTGCCGTCCGGCTCCACGAGGAACGCGGGCCGATCGCCGAGTGGGATGGAGACGTCGACGTAATGCGCGGTTGGCGTCAGGCGCAGACCGCCAGTGACTCGTCGCGGCAAGGCAGTACCAACCGGGAGCGTGACGATATCTTCGTTCGCGACCCACACATCGAGTGCATCATCAAGGTGAACGCGTGTCGAGCCACCTTGCCGCCCAGTAATCTCGAGCGCCGTGCCGGGAAACAGCAGCCATTTGTAGGTGCCGTCGGGCACGGTGCGCGCATTGACCACGCGATCGGTATCACTGCCGACGGTCGACGTCGTGCGTAACAGGCCAACCACGCGGACATCCCGGTCGTTGACATGCATCTCCGGTATCGCGAGTCGTACGGTGTCAGCGCCTCGCTCGGCAACGACGCTTGCACCAGTCACCAAACGACGGGCCGCGACATCGGTCGCGAACACCACACCAACATCGTCCCCCTGCGGCGTCGGCGTCGGCGCGAGCGGATCAGCACGCACGCCGTTCGCGGCCGGTGCAACGATCGTATTTGCGAGTAGTGCGCTGGCTTGCGTGCGGAGGAGCGGAATCATGGGCCGGCTCGATCCGTCTGCACCGTCCAGCCATACCAGTGCGTTCGCTGGCGCGCGAAGACTGACGCGCACCAGTTCATCGGGTCGAGCGGTTGCACGGCCAGCCGGCGCAAGGGAGTTCGAATCGACCCGCAGTCTACCCTCCGACTTGAGCGGAGTGCGTAATGCGAAGCGCACGGCGATGGTGCGTCGCACGGTGTCGACCCCCCGCGAGGCCACCACGTCGTAGCGAGGCAGCGCGGTTGGCGGATTCGGCAGCCACGCGAGGAAGCCGCCGTTGGCCGCCACCGTCACTGGCATACCGTTGATGGTCAGTCGCGCATCGCCGGTTCCAATACTCCCCAGCACAAAGTTGGAATCGCGACTCGTAATCACTTGATTGTCCGTCGGGTAGCGCACTCGGACGTCGATAGGTGCACCAACAATCGCGGGAACCGGCGGCAGCCCAGAGGAGATGCGGCGCTCCGGCTCCGGACTGCCTTCCGGAACGCTTTCCGCAGGCGTGGAGGCGGTCGAAGGGGGCGCGGAGCGCGGGGGCACGGCGATCGGTACGGCGGCGCTACTGCGACCGGGTGCCGATGACGCGCACCCCGAGTGGACGACCACGACCGCAGCGACGAGCAGCAGGGAAAGTTGAGGTGAGGACATTGCTTGCAAGGTGGCCCTGATCCGCGATTGAGTCCAGCGCAACATCTGGCCCACGTGGGAAGCACCGACCATCTTTAGCGGCAAGGAATCCATCGCGGGCTGTCCGAGGGTCTGGTTTGGCTCGCGTGGCAAAACCTTCGGTGCGTCCGTCCGTATGGTTCAGCAGTCGTCCTTTGTTCGCACCGGCCCGCGCTATGATGCTGTGATCGCCACTGTGCCAGAATCACCAGAACCATCTGCTGGCGACGACGCAAAGGTCGTCGTCCACGTTTTCGCGCAAACGGATGTGGGTCAAACACGGGAACACAACGAGGACACATTCCTCGTCGCCAATCTCGCGCGCGGAACGCCAGTGGAGTTCGATGGCGCATCGCTCGATCTCGCGGCTGAATCGCACGGACTGCTCTTTCTGGTCGCGGACGGTATGGGGGGCGCTGCATCCGGCGAATTGGCAAGCAGCATGGCCAGCGACGTGGTGCTCGAAACACTCCGCACGACGTGGAGTGCCGCCGCCGACCCCTCCGGTGCGATCTTCGCCGAAGCGCTGCGCGATGCAACGGAGGCCGCCAACACCAAGATCCATCAGTTTGCCCGCGAGCATTCTGAGCACCGGGGCATGGGCACCACCGCCACCATTGTGGGCCTCTTTCGCGATCGACTCTATCTGGCCCAGATCGGTGACAGCCGGGCCTACATGGTGCGCCACGGTGCGGCGCAGCAGCTCACGAAGGATCAGTCGCTCATGCAGCGGCTCGTCGAAGCGGGCGAGTTAACGCAGGAGGAGGCCGATGTCAGTGATCGGCGCAACATCATTCTGCAGGCATTGGGGCCGGAAGCCCAAGTCACGGTTGATCTCACGCATCAGCAGCTGCGACGCGGCGATACACTCATTATTTGCAGCGACGGTCTCTCTGGTTTGGTGCGTCCGAGTGAAATGGCCGGTCTCTGCGCCGAGGCGCCTGACGTACGCCAGTTGTGCCAGCATCTGATTGACAGGGCCAATGAGCGCGGTGGTCATGACAACATCACCGTCATCGCCGTGCGGTTTGACGGCGAAGCACTCCGTGCATCGGACTCGGATGACGGCGTGGGCTACACCACGTTTCCGCTCCCGGGCACACTCGGTACCGATGACGACAGTAGCGCGCGACCGGCGCAGGCACCCTTTCGGAGCGACCCGACACCGCGCTACGGAACGCCGATGCCCACCTCTGCCATGCTCGAGGAAGAGTTTGCGCGCGCACGTGCCGCTGAGGACAGCGCGTCCGATCGCGAGGCCTTGGGTGCACCAACCGCAGTCGTGAATGAACGTCGGCGTGCCGTGCAACCGCTGATGTGGATACTGTTGCTGCTCGCCGCGATCGCGATCTTTTGGCTCGTCCGACAGTTCGGAAGTAAGCCTTAGCTCT
Organism: Gemmatimonadaceae bacterium; assembly: GCA_031372205.1. Taxonomy (GTDB): domain Bacteria; phylum Gemmatimonadota; class Gemmatimonadetes; order Gemmatimonadales; family Gemmatimonadaceae; genus Gemmatimonas. Next base: position 5,657 of record JANMKU010000318.1, read on the forward strand.
TTCTCAGCTCTTGCGGGCGCGGGCCAGGGCTCGCGCGGCTGCCTGCTGCATCACGCGGTCACCGCTCCACGCCACAATCGTCGGCAGCGGCAGTGCGAGTTGATTGACGAAGCGCGGATCGCCAAGCGCCACGAGCACAACGCCACGTTGCAGCGCGCTGGCCTGCTCAATCAGCGTGTGCACCTGTGCGCTGGTCTCGGCACGCAGCGTCGTCCGCGTCTTGTACGGCAAATAGTCTGCAAAGAGCCCGACGATCAGTGGACCGCCGCTCGCCACCGTTGGCGCATCGGCGGGACGCGCATCATGGCCACCCAATCGCAGGGCTTCGACCAGCGCGGTGCGCGGTGCGCGATCGCCGCGCACCGCATCGTCGTCATCGACCACGGCGACCTCGGTCACCACACCCAACGTTGGCAACGGACCATGCAGCACGTGCAGTACACGGTCTGCTAGCAACGCACCCCACGCCGTGTCCGCGCCACTCGGCCGGCGCCAGTCGTTTGGCGGCGAGGCCCACTGCGCCCACTTGAGTCGACGTCGCACCGACTGGCGTACGCGATCGGGATCGAGTGTGCCGTCATCGAGCGCGCGCTCCAGCGCGTCGAGCGCAGCGCCCAGCGGGCCAGGGTCGAGCAACACATCACAGCCGGCACGTGCCGCCAACACCGCCGTCTGCGCCGGATCTCGGTCGTCGCAGGCCGCGGCCATGGTCAACGCATCGGACACAATCAGATTGTCGTACTTGAGTTGCTGCCGTAACAGCCACTGCAGGATTTCGCGCGACAGCGAGGCAGGCATGCGACTGGAATCCAGCGACGGATAGGCAACGTGCGCTGGCATGATGCTCGCCACGCCACACGCGATCGCGGCGCGAAAGGGCTGCATGTCCACGTCCTTCAGTTGATCCGCCGGCCAATCCACCATCGCATGGCCGACGTACGGATCGCTGGCCACGCGTCCCATGCCTGGAAAGTGTTTCGCGCACGCCAGCACGCCTTCGGCCTGACAGGCTTCGATCCACGCGGTCACCAGCGTACCGACCTTTTTCGCATCGCTGCCAAGCACGCGCGCGCCGAGCAGCGGATTGTCGGCGAGCAGATCGAGATCGCAGACGGGGGCAAGATTCCAATTCACACCCATCGTGCGTGCTTCTCGCGCCGTCAGTCGCGCGGCGCGGCGCAGCGCTTCGATATCACCAGTGGCGGCGATCGCTGCGACGGGCGGCAGGCCGGTGGCGCCAGCAAACTGCTGACCAGCGCCGCGTTCCAGTTCGGCCGCGATGAGCAGCGGAACACGCGACTTGAGTTGCAACTCCTTGGCCAATGCCCGCACCGTGTCCTGCACGCCACCCAGCAGCTGAAATCCACCGACGCCAAGCGCGAGCGCTTCGTCGATCATGGGGCGCGCGTCGGCGAAGCCCGTCTCGGCGCGCCACGTGATGACCGGGACGAGCAACTGCGCCAGCTCGCGTCGCGTCGCGTCACTCATACTGGTGGTGGTGCACTGGGCAGCAGGCGACGGATGACGCCACCAACGGCATCGAGGCGACGCTGTGCTTCGGCCGCATCGACGGCGAGCACCGACATGACGATGGCCAGCTTGACGCGCTCGTCCGCGTGCGCGAGCAGTTCGCGAGCTTCATCACGCGACAGGCCGCACACCGACATGACGATGCGTTGTGCGCGGTCGGTGAGCTTCACGTTCGTCGCGCGCATGTCCACCATCAGGTTGCCATAACTTTTGCCGACAAGGATCATGGCACCGGTGGTCAGCATGTTGCACACCATCTTGGTTGCCGTCCCTGCTTTCAATCGGGTCGACCCGGTGAGCGCCTCTGGGCCGACGATCGGCAGAATCAACACATCAGCCGTCGCGCGCATCGCGTCTGGTGGTTCGGTGCAGGCGATCAACGCCGTGCGCGCACCGTGCTCCCGTGCGCGCGCGAGCGCACCACGCACAAACGGCGTTGTCCCCGATGCCGCGATGCCCACCACCACATCACCGGCCATCACGTGGTGCGCATCGATCACACGCGCCGCTTCGTCCGCATCATCTTCCGCCCCTTCAATCGGCGTGCGCAATGCGCGATCGCCACCGGCAATAATCCCCACCACCATTGACGGATCGGTGCCGAACGTGGGTGGACATTCGCTCGCGTCAAGCACGCCAAGTCGTCCCGATGTTCCAGCCCCGATGTACAACAGTCGATGACCGCTGCGAAACGCTGCCTCGATGTCGCGGATGACCACGGCGATTTCGTCACGTTGCGTCGCGACAGCGTCCGCAACCAAACGATCTTCCGCGTTCAATAAATCGACAATCGACTCGGCAGAAGCGAGATCGATATCGACCGTTCGCGGATTGCGACGTTCGGTGACGCGAGGATCGAGCGTCGTTGCGGGCACGAGTGTGTTGGGGGTGCTGGCGCCGCGAAGGCAACGCCCAAAGTGGCATGCAGCCTGATGCGCGGCTAAGTTAGGAAAGATAATGCGCGAACCGCAAGCCAGATCGACACATGGCACGTGTCGTCGCTCTCCGAGCGTGACATTGCCGACCCTCGTGTTGCTGTGTGTCTTCTCGGCAATCGCGTTCTTCCCCCTTGGTGCGCAGTTGCGTGGACGTGCTGCGAGTCAGCGCGGAGCCGGTTGGTGGTTGTCTGCTGGTGGCGGGTCGGCGAACGTGGCGCAGATCAACGACGGCGCGACACAAAGTCGCTGGCTGTTCAGCACCGACCCGCTCTGGCAACTGCGCGGCACACTCGAAAAGGGCATCGATGAGGCGACCACCATTGGTGTCGCGGCTTCCTTCGGGAAAGCAGATCTCATCGTCGAACGCTTTCCGGCCAGTACGTCTGGTACTCCACGCGTGGCCACCACACCGCTACCGACATCGTGCCAGCTTTCCTGTGCCGCGCAGGGCGAGCTGTGGTCGCTCATGGCGCAGTTTCGTTCGGGTGGCGGCGCTGGATTTCACACCAGCTTTGAAGCCGCGGGCGGCGTGACGGGACTTCGCAATCTGCAAACCCGCGACTCGGTATCCGCGCTCATCGGGAAGGCGTCTGGGACGATGGATCTCAGTGGCACTATTGGTTTCGGGGTCGCGTTGCCCCTCTCACGCCATTTCGTCCTCTCGCTCGTGCAGGACTTCGGTCTCGGCCTGCATGCGAAGACGAATCTCCCCGATGGCGCCTCTCGGTATTTTCGCACGCGCACGACACGAGCCGCACTCCGTATCGGTCTCGGCAACTGAACAGCACCGCTCCACCTTTCGTCCCACGTCCGCTATGAACATCCGAATTTTGTGCCGGCGCCCGATGCAACAGCTCCTGATTGCCGGGGCGCTTTTGGCACCTCTTGTGGGCTGCTCGCGCCACTCGACAGAGGGTCGTCCTGGTGCCCTCGGCGATCCCGCCATCCCATCGCGCGTCGCCGCGTCGTTTCCCGCGGACTGGCATCTTCCCGCTGGTACCGCCGCGACGTTTGCACCACAAGCGATGGCCGTCAGCAACAGTCCAGAGGCCAGTGAAGCCGCCGCCGACATCATGCGCGCGGGCGGCAATGCCGTCGACGCTGCTGTGGCGCTGGGGTTCGCGCTGGCGGTCACGTGGCCCGAAGCCGGCAACATTGGCGGTGGCGGGTACATGGTCATTCGCATGGCCGATGGACGCAGTACCGCCGTGGATTACCGTGAGATTGCGCCCCTGGCTGCGACGCGAAACATGTATCTCGATTCCGTCGGCAAACTGACGGACAAGAGCATCGATGGACATCTCGCGTCGGGCGTGCCCGGTGCGGTCGCCGGCATGGCGGCCGCTCTGGCAAAGTTCGGTACGATGACGCTATCGCAGGTGATGCAGCCAGCGATTCGGCTGGCGCGCGATGGATTCCTGATTGACAGTGCGCTCGCCGGCTCGATGTCACGCGCGCGAACACGCGTCCTCAAGTTCAGCACGAGTGCGGCGTACTTTCCGGGTGGCCAGGCGCTCAAGACTGGCGACCGACTGGTGCAGCCTGACTTTGCGCGCACGTTGCAAGCGATCGCCGACGGTGGGGCGCGAACGTTTTACGAAGGGTGGGTTGCCGATTCGCTGGTTGCCGAACAAGCGCGAGGTGGCGGGATCATCACCCGCGAGGACCTTCGGCGGTATGTGCCGGCCATGCGCACTCCGATCAGCACGACCTACCGCGGTTATGCGCTCATTTCGATGCCGCCATCCTCCTCTGGCGGCGTCACGTCAGCCGAAGCGCTGAACATTCTCGAGCAGTACCCGGCCATGCCCACCTTCGGGAGTGCCCGTTGGACGCATCTCGTCGCGAGCGCCTATCAGCGTGCTTTTATCGACCGCAACGAGAAGTTGGGCGATCCGGACTTCGTGAAGGTGCCGCTCTCGCAATTGACGAGTAAGGCGTACGCCAAAGTAGTGCGTAACACCATCGACGACACGCGGGCGACACCGACCAGGGCGCTCGAGCCGTTGATGGCAGACGCGGCGCGCGAACCGATGCATACCACGCATTACTCGGTGGTGGACAAAGCGGGCAACGCGGTTGCAACCACAACCACCCTGAACAACTCCTGGGGGTCTGGCGTGTGGGTGCGCGGCGCCGGCTTCATGTTGAATGACGAAATGGACGACTTCGCGGCGCAGCCGGGCAAGCCCAATATGTACGGGCTGGTGCAAGGTGAGCAGAACGCCGTCGAACCGGGCAAACGCATGCTCAGCGCAATGACCCCAACGATCGTCCTCGATGTCAAAGGCAATGTGCTGCTAGTCGTTGGTGCGGCTGGTGGACCCACCATCATTACGGGCACAAACCAGGTCATCCTCAACGTGATCGACAATCGCATGACGCTCGCTGATGCGATGCGAGCGCCGCGCATTCATCATCAGGCGTTGCCGGATTCCTTGACCTACGAAACGGGTGGTCTCAGCGCGTCGGTCCGCGATTCACTCCGCGCCATGGGCTACAGTTTGCGTGAGTTGCGCGCGCTCGTGAACGTGAACGCGATCATGCGCGTCAAAGGCGGATGGGAAGGCGTACCCGAGCCGCGCCGAAGTGGGCGCGCGGTCGGGTACTGAGGTTGCTCGAGGCAGTACAGCGTTTGCGCCGCGACGAATCGCGTTACGGCGTTGGCGCTGGCCGGATCGTCGCCGGCGCATCGAGACGTACCACCACGGCCGCGCCGCTCTGCAGGCAGGTGTCATAGTCTGCAGTTTTTGCCGCGGCTGCTGTTCCGGCCGCAGCGCCGGCCGCCGCGCCGATGACCGTACCTTTGGTGTTCTTGCCAATCACCTGGCCGATGATGCCGCCGATGATGGCTCCACCAGCAACCTTCTTTGCATCAGTGGACTTGGACGCGCTTCGCACGCGCTCGGTGGCGAGCGATTGCACTGTGGCGTCGACCGGGTACGTGCGCCCGCGAAATGCGATGGACACCAAACGCACCGTCAGCACGGAATTGTCGTTTGAATTGGAGGCGGTTTTGGCTTCCACCACCTCGAACGTTCCCGTGGCGCCCGCGGGAATTTCGAATCCGTTCGTGGCCGGTACCGGAGCGGCAAGGTCTGAGGTAAAGCGGTCACCCGTCTTCACGGTGTTGCTGCACACTTGGTTGCTCGCCGCGAAGCGCATCACGGCCCCAGCAGCCACCGTGCCGGTTACAGGCGACGCGGCAGGCGCGGATGTCGGCGTCACTGCGGGCACGGTGGCAGGCGGAGTTGCCGGTGGTGTTTTGACCGGCGCTGTGGGTGCGTTGGCCGTCGGCGCTTTGGTGGTCGGCAGTGACTTGATCGGCGTGGCGGGATTGGCCTTGGTGCCCGGGGCCGCTGGCACATCCTGGAGCTGCGGCTGAGCCACCGAATCGCGCGCCGCCATCGCGAGATCACGACCCAGGGCGCTGTCGGCACCGAGCACTTGCAGCTCGGGCTTCTTGTCGCCGCTGCAGGCTATGACCAGTGTCAGCCCGCATGTGAGCAAAACCGCATTGGCCAGCGATGAGGTCTGACGACTGGTATCGCCTGTATATTGGAACATTGCGTCTCCTGAGTATGGTTGCGATGCGTCGACGTGGCGCCACGCACCGTGCCGCGCGTCATGCGCACTTTGCGTGCCGTTCCTAAGAACTATTTACTACAGATGTCGGCGCCACGACGGCACGCGCTGCGGCGCCTACTCCCTTACTACCACCCGTACCGCCTACAAGTTACGGCCGGTCTGCTGGCGGTGGTTATGGCTGCCGCTCTCGCCAGTGTGATTCCTTCGTTGCTCAAGCGGGGAATCGACCACATGCGCGACGGCGCCGACATACGTGCGCTCCTCGGCATCACCGCCGCGATGCTCGGCACCGCCGTGGCGAGTGGGGTACTGCGGTTTGTCATGCGCCAGACGATGAATGGTGTCAGTCGTCGCATCGAAACCGACCTCCGGCACGACGTGTTCGCGCGACTGGTGGCGCTCGACCCGAGTTGGTACGTGCGGTGGCGCACTGGCGATCTGATGGCGCGACTCACCAACGATCTGAGCGCGGTGCGAATGGCGGCCGGACCCGCCGTCATGTATCTGGTCAACACGGTGGCCGGCGGGGTGTTCGCGATGTTCATGATGCTCCGCATCAGCCCCACACTCACCGGCCTTGCGCTGCTGCCGATGATCGGCCTTCCGCTCCTCATGCTGCGCTTGGGACGGCTCGTGCACGCGCGCTTCGAAGCCGTACAGTCGCAGTTCAGTCAATTGTCCACGCGTGCGCAGGAAAATCTCTCCGGTGTGCGCGTGGTTCGCGCGTACGGCCAGGAGGCGGCCGAGTCGGCGCGCTTCAACATGATGGGGGAATCCTATCTTGCTGCCAACATGCGGTTGGCCACACTCAATGGCTTAATGAATCCGGGCTTTGCGCTGTTGGCGGGCCTCGGCGGCGCGGTCACGGTGGGGGTTGGTGGACGATTGCTGATCGCGGGTCAGATCACAGTCGGAGGGTACGTCGCCTTTGGCATTTATCTCGGCATGCTTACCTGGCCACTCATCGCGCTTGGCTGGACCACCAACCTGTTTCAGCGTGGGTCCGCGTCGATGGCGCGCGTCATCGTGCTACTCGACGCCGAACCGGCCGCCGTCCGCGATGCTGGTCGCGCGGCATTGCCCGCCGCCGCGGGAGGTCGTTCGCTGGAGTTCCGCCACGTCTCGTTTCGATATCCTCCCGCGGTCGTGGCCAGTGAGGACGGCGCTGCACGCGATGCGCACTACGGCACGCACACGGTCGGCGCGCCACTCACTCCACGGTGGGTACTGCGCGACATCTCCTTCTCCATTCCTGCGGGCGCGACGCTCGCCATTGTTGGTGCAACGGGCGCCGGCAAGTCTGCCCTGCTGGACTTGATTCCCCGTTTCTTCGACCCGCAGGAAGGCGAAATACTGATCGACGGTGTCCCGATCACTACGATCCCATTGGCAGTGTTGCGCGCCGAAATCGGCCACGTCCCCCAGGAGTCGCTGTTGTTCAGCGAGACGATCGGCGCGAACGTGGGGTATGGCATTGCGGCGGCGCTCGCACCAACGCCCCACGCCACTGAGCATCGCGCATCGGCCAGCGACCTGGATATGCCACCAGAGGTGATCGAAGCCGCAACGATCGCGCAACTCGATGACACCATCGCGCGACTACCTGATGGATACGCGACCCGACTCGGCGAGCGCGGCATCAACCTGTCTGGCGGACAGAAACAGCGCGCGGCGATTGCCCGTGCGCTCGCACGTCGTCCCCGACTTGTATTGCTGGATGACGCACTCTCGGCCGTCGACACGCACACCGAGGCAGCAATTCTCGCCGGTCTGCGCCACGCACTCGCAGGGCGCACGGCGGTGATCGCCTCACATCGCATCAGCACCGTGCGCGACGCCGATCAGATCATTGTGCTCGACGATGGCGCGGTGGTCGAGCAGGGTCGCCATGACGACCTGGTCATGCGCGGAGGCAAGTACGCGCGACTGTTGCAACGCCAACAGCTGCTCGACGCGATTGAATCCGGCGACGAGGACGCGTCCTCACTGACGGCATCACCCGGCGCTGAGTCCGCCGATAGCAGTGACTAGAGGCGTTCCAGCAGAAATTCCGGCGTGTACACCTGCAGGATCGCTGCGAGCCGTTCAAACCACCCGGTGAACATCAGCGCACCAACCACAATCAACAGCAGACCCGCGATACGATTCACCATGCCAAGGTGATTGCGAAACGTCTTGAAGAAGGACAGAAAGCGGTCGAGCAGGATCGCGCTCAACAGAAACGGCACCGCAAGACCGGCGGAGTACACCGCGAGTAGCGTGATGCCTTTGGCCATCTCTGTTTCATTCGCGGCGAGCAGCAGAATCGCGCCGAGCGTTGGGCCCAGGCACGGCGTCCAGCCGGCGCCAAACGCGATGCCAACCAACACGGTCCCAAAATAGCCAATCGGTTTGTCGCTCAAATGCACGCGCCGTTCGCGCTGCAGAGCACCGATCCGGAGCACGCCGAGCATCCAGAGCCCAAGGGCAATCATCAGTACGCCACCGGCGCGTGCAATCCACGTGCGATAAGCGAGCATGAGTTGCCCGAACGCGGTAGCGCCGGCGCCGAGCGCAACGAAGATGAACGAAAAACCGAGCACGAACAGCAGTGCGTGCACCAGCGTCGCGCGTCGTGCTTTCGTCAGGTCGTCGAGACCCATGCCCGTAATGAAGGTCACGTAGCTTGGCACCAGCGGCAGCACGCACGGGCTGAGAAAGCTGAGCAGGCCGGCAGAGAATGCGACAAGCACCGTCATCGATGCGGGCGCCATTTCTACCGCGCTCGCGCGACGGCGGCACCACGCCGGCAGTCGCCACAGAGTCCGTGGATCACCAACCGATGTCGCTGTCGCGAGTAGTCGTGCGACTCCGCCAGGAGTGTCGTCATGCGCTCCAGTCGTTCATCGCGAAATTCTGTGACTTTGCCGCACAGCGTGCAGAGCAAGTGCTCGTGATGCGGCATGCCTCGAGACGCTTCATACCGCTTGAACCCTTCGCCGAAATCGCGTTCCACCACCAGGCCACTGCGCACCAACACGTCAAGCGTGCGATACAGTGTGGCGGTTCCGGCCGCAACGCCCTGCGCGCTCAGCGCCTTCGCGACGTCGTCGACGGAGAGATGACCATCGGTGCCGAGCATGACGTCAGCGATGGCGAGCCGCTGGGCCGTGACGGGCAGGCTGTGTTCACGCAGATACGACTGGAACGCCGTCCGTCCGTCATGTGAGTCTTCGGTGTGACCGACGACGCGATCAACCACGGGCGTTCACTGTCCCATCGACTGCACAGTCCCATCGACCGGAAGTAGTCGCAGTGCGTGGGTCACCTGCCCTGCGCTAAATCGCGTGATCGCAGAATCCTCACCGGCCCGCCGCTGGACACCGCGCACGACGGCTTCGACGGTGATCAGCGGCGCGTCTGCTTCCGCCACCACATCAGCTTCCCACTTGCCCCGCTCGGCGCCCTTGATCACGAGTCGATAGCGTGCGGTGTAGATCGTATGGCGCACGCGTGGCGCGGACGCGGTCACGGGCGCAACAGATGTGTGGTCAGCGTCGAACAGTTCGACGCGGTCGTCGCCATCCAGTTCGTCGTGGTCCTTGTAGGGCGACGGGTCAGCCTCGTCAGTCGCCACTGGCGCGCTCGGCGGATCGTCGAGTGCGAGCTCCCCGGGCGTCATTGATGCATCGATGTCGTCAACCGCAGTCAGCACCTCGCGCGCAGCGACCACCGCGATGCCCGTCTCCGTCACACCCTGACGAAGCGGCGAGAACAAGTGCAGCTCTTCGAGCAACTCAATCGGCACGACCGCAACGATCGCGCGGAGAAAGCGCTCGGTCACGACCGACACGGGCGCGTCGGCACGGTCAGCCGCGACGACGGTTGGCTCGTCAACCACAGGTGCGTCAATTGCAGCACTCATCACGAAACCTGAGCATGGTGGGAAGGCACAGCGGTTGCAGCGTCCGTCGCTTCGACCAACCCGAGTTCGGCAATGGACTGCGCAGCGCGCGCCAATATGTCCGCCGGTTGCACGAACGAGATGCGAAAGTGACCGCGTCCTGCGGCACCAAAGGCGAGTCCGGGCGTGACAACGATGCCAGGTCCCTGCATCAGTGCGTCCACCCATTCCCAGTCTTCGTATCCGGGCGGAACGGGAAGCCAGAGGTACATCGTCGAATTCGGCGCCGTCACGTTCCAGCCACCCTCGTTAAACGCGGCCACAATCGCGTCGCGACGGCGCTTGTATTCGGCTACAACAGGCGGCACGATCGTGGTGTGATTCGCAAACGCCGCCGCGCCGGCCAGCTGCGCCAGTGTGGACACCCCATAACCGATATTCGCCCGATAGGCATCGAGCGTCGCAATGGCGCCGGCACGACCGGCGATAAACGCGATCCGCAGCCCCGCCATGTTGAAGCTCTTGGAGCACGTGTGCAACTCGACGGCGACGCGCAAGGCGCCTGGTACCTGCAGCACGCTCGGCACGCGAAATCCGTCATACGACAACTCGCTGTAGGCGAGATCGCTGATGAGCAACAGTCCATGCTGCTCGGCGAAGGCCACCAGTCGCGCGAACTCCGCGAGTGGTACCGAGGCCGTCGTTGGATTGCTTGGATAGTTGACGATGAGGATACGCGCGCGCGCCAGATCATCCGCGCCTATGCGATCGAGATCGAGTGTTCCGTCCGCGCGAATCGGCACGAAGACGGGCGTTGCACCGGCCAAGCGTGGCGCACGCTCGTACACGGGATAGTGGATCTCCGGCACCAGCACGCAATCGCCGGGATTGCAGTGCGACACCACGAGTTCTGCAATCCCTTCCTTGGATCCCGCAAGCGCCATCATCTCACGCTTTGGATCGACCGACACGCCAAACCGTTCGAGCATGTACTGGGACGCGGCGTTGACGAATGACGGATGTCCGTGGAAATCCGGATAGCGGCTGAGCGACCGGTCACCGACGGCACGCAGCATGGCGTCCGTCACCACCTGGGGAATCGCTTGGTCGGGGCTCCCAATGCCGAGGTCGACGAGCGTGCGCCCGCTCGCGCGGTGGGCGGCGCGACGTGCGTCAAGTTCCCAGAACACGTACGGTGGAATGGACTGCAAGTATCGAGACGACATGTGGTCGGGCTTAAGTGTGTTGGAGAAAGTTGACCACACCGTCACAACAACGCCACTGGGTCACGGTCCACCACCAAACGCAAGCCCGCCACGCGCGGTATCGGGCATTTTTCCGTCACGTATCGCACGATGCGTGTCATCGTCGCGTGGCGTGACGACTTGAGGAGGAAATGCCAGCGCCAGCGATCCTTGATTTTGTCAATCGGACAGGGCGCCGGGCCCACCAACTCGAGGTCGCGCACCTTCGCCCGTGTCGTGAGCTGTTGCACCCATGCAGCCGCCGCGATGGCCGCCGCCGCTGTCGCCGTCTGCTCGGTTCCACTCACGATGACATTGGCGATGGACACGTACGGTGGATACGCAGGCGCCCGCCTGGTGCTCAGTTCCTCGCGAACATAGCTGGTGAAGTCGTGCGCCACTGCATGACGAATGGCGGCTGTCTCGGGCATACGCGTCTGAATGAGCACCTGCCCTCCTTTGGGCCCGCGACCAGCGCGGCCGGCCACTTGACTGAGTAGCTGGAAGGTCCGCTCCGACGCACGAAAATCCGGCAGGTTGAGACCCGTATCTGCATCGATCACGCCGACGAGTGTCACGTTCGGGAAATCGAGTCCCTTGGCGATCATCTGCGTGCCAAGGAGAATGTCCACCTCGCCGCTACCGACACGGTCGAGAATGGCGGTGTGTGCCCACTTGCCGCTGGTCGTGTCAACATCCATGCGCGCGATACGCGCCGACGGAAACCGTTCTGCGACCACGCGTTCGACTTGCTGGGTACCGAGCCCCCGCCGACGAAGCGCGTCAACACCACAACTGGGACAGAGGGCAAGCACGGGTTCCTGATACTGGCAGTAGTGACAGACCAGCGACTCCGGTACGCGGTGATAAGTGAGCGAGATGCTACAGTGCGGACACACCTGCACATGCCCGCACGAGTGACACTGCATGAAGGCGGAGTACCCGCGGCGATTGAGCAGCAGCAAGCTTTGTTCGCCCCGCACGAGCCGGGCTTCGATGGCCGCGGCGAGTACGGCACTCAGCACGCCGAGTGACTCATCAAAGGGCGCGTTGGCAGCGCGCTGTGAGACGGCCTCTCGCATCACCGTGCGCAAGTCGACGACCTGAATGCTCGGGAGCGACGCGCCGGCCGCACGCTCTGGCAATGTCAACTTGATGGCTTGGCCGCGCTCAGCGCGTTCCCAACTTTCGAGACTCGGCGTCGCGCTGCCAAGGACGACGACGGCGCCTTCCGCACGGGCGCGAACGATCGCGGCCTCGCGCGCGTGATAGCGTGGTGTTTCTGACTGCTTGTAGCTCGCCTCGTGTTCTTCGTCAACAATGACGACGCCCACGCGCTCCAGTGGCGCGAAGAGCGCCGACCGCGCACCAACGGCAATGCGACGCTCGCCGCGTCGGAGCGCGCGCCATGCATCGTACCGTTCGCCGTCACTCAGCCCCGAGTGCAACACCGCGACATCGTCGCCGAACGCACCGCGAAAACGGTCTACCGTTTGCGACGTGAGTGCAATTTCCGGTACCAGCACAATGGCCGTCTTCCCCTGCTGCAGCATCGCGCGAAGCACTTCGATGTACACCAACGTCTTCCCGCTCCCGGTGATGCCATGGAGCAAGAATGTTTGGCCTGGCTGGCCCGCGAGAATTGCGTCGACGGCGTCGCGCTGCGCGCGACTCGGGCTCGGGGGAGGCGCCACGCCCACGCGGTGCGCAAAGGGATCTCGGTGCGACACGTCGCTTCGCACCTCGACCAGTCCTCGCGTCACCATGGTCGTGATCACACCAGCGCTGCAGTCCGCCTGTTGACGGAGAGCGTCAAAGGCTGCGGATCCACCTTGCGCCTCGAGCAGTTCGTACACCACGCGCTGCTGTTTCGCGCGCACGAAAACAGTTTCACGTTCCAATAGTGACGGCAGCTCGCGCACCACGTGGACCATGCGCCGCGTCTTGACCGCCGCGCGCGGAACGTGCGTGCCACTAAGCGACGCGGGCAACATCGACCGCAAGGTAAGTCCGATCGGTGCAGCGTACCAATCCGCGATCCACGCCGCCGTTGTGAGCAGTGCAGCCGGAAGTGACGGGATGTCGTCGACGACGGCATGGAGCGCCTTGAGCACGACTCCCGGCGGCGGTTCGGCGGCGCCGAGCACGATGCCTATTTCTTGGCGATTGCGAAAGGGTACGCTGACCCGCGAGCCCGGCGGAATCGGCGTTGCAATGCCGTCTGGCACTTCGTAGGTAAATGTTCGGAAGAGCGGCACCGCGAGCGCCACGTCGACGCATCGGGTGGTCATCGTCCGCTGGGCTAGCGCGTGCTCACACCGAGGCCCGGCGCGTCCGTCAAGATGACGCGACCGTTCGGAATGGTCGGCCCGACGAAGGGATCGTCGGCGAGCAGTGCCGCGCCGTCAAGGTCCGCATCGTCAAGCAGTGGCGACAGGTGCGCGGCCGCGGCAATGCCGAGTGTGGTTTCGATCATGCAGCCGCACATGACCCGCATGCCGTGGGCGCGCGCTACGGCGATCATGCGCAGGGCTTCGCGGAGCGATCCGCACTTGGCCAGCTTGATGTTGATGCCGTCAACGACGCCCTCGAGCTTGGGAATGTCGGTGGCCACCAGGCACGACTCGTCCGCGATCACATCGATCGGCGATCGTTCGCGCACAAAGCGCAGACCGGCCAGATCATGCGGCGGCAGCGGTTGTTCCAGCATGTCGACGCCGTAGCGCGTGAGCGTCTCGAGCATGTGGAGCGCGTGCTTGGTAGTCCATGCGGCGTTCGCGTCAACACGCAACGTGGCATGCGGTGCTTCTTCGCGCACAATACGGACAATATCCGCGTCGCGCGTGGTGCCCAGTTTGATTTTGAGGATCGGATAGCTGGCGGCCTCACGGACGCGCGCGCGGAGCGTCTCATCGTCTGGCGCAATGCCGATCGTGAAACTCGATATTGGTGCGGCGCTCGCGTTGAGTCCCCACACTTTGTAGAGTGGGAGTCCGAGCCGCTTGGCCATCAGGTCGTGCAACGCGGCACTCACCGCACACCGCGCGGCGGCGTTCCAGCGCAATGCTTTTTCGAGTTCGCGTTCGATGGCGTCGATCGACCACGCGTCCGCGTGCGCAAGCAGCGGTGCAAACAGCTCCAGCGCGGCCATCACACTCGCGGCACTCTCCCCATAAAACTTGCTTGGTGCCGCCTCACCCCACCCTTCGGCGCCGCCCACGTCTGAGAGTCGCACCCACACAACCTGGAATTCGCTCCGCGAGCCGCGCGCAATGACAAACGGATGCGTGCTGTGAACCGTGAGCACTTCGGCGTGGAGTCGCATTGTATCGGTATGTCAAATCGGAGTGAGACCGGACGCGCGCGCGGTGCG
>JANMKU010000350.1:0-1308 GCA_031372205.1 Gemmatimonadaceae bacterium
GTCCAGCCGCGATACCGCGACCGCAATTCGTCCAGCGGCACGGCATCCGCCGCCGCAGCGATCATTTCTACCAAATGCACACCGCCGTCCACCGTCGCGCTCTGCAGCACCTCAATCACCTTGGCGCGGTCTTGCGTCGTCAGACCGGCGAACGCAGTCGGTGAACAGATCACCGCGTGCAATTGCACGTCTGGCGCCCAGGCCACCAGGTCCGCGCAGTAGCTCCGAACGCGCTGGGTAAGGCCTGCGGCTTCCGCGGCCCGAACGACGCGTAGGACAGCGTCCTCCGCTGGCTCCACGGCCGTTACCGCACACCCCCGCGCCGCGAGATACAGCGCCGGCCCCTCACGCTCGGCACCAGCCACCAGCACATGCCGATCCGACGAGTCCCGCAACGCCCGCACAAGCGCTCCGTCCGGCTCCAACCCCCAATGCTCTGGCCGACGATACTGCTCCAACACCTTCAGGCGTCGCCGTTTCCACGTCGCATAGCTTGGCAGTCGCAGCCGACGGGCGATAATTCTGTCAACCTCTTGCCAGACAACTATTTCCGTCAGGGTCGTCTGTGCCTCGCCACACAGCACCGCCACAGCTTCGTCACCGATCTTGAGGAGCGCGCTCCGCGACACCGAGTCCTTGTAGTCCTCGATTTCACGCTCAACGTGCTGCTCGTACTCGTACTTGAGTGATCGCGGCGAATTAAAGAGAACACTCCATGTGGAAGAATGTGGATAAAGTATCGATGGAATGTGGGACCGCAAGCGCGAACTAGATTTTTCCACATGCCGGAACTACCAGAAGTTGAATTCGCCGCTCGGCGACTGCGCGATGCGGTGAGAAACCAGCTGATCGTCTCGGCGAGTGCGCTCCACCCCTCCACCGCACGCACGCTCACACCGGCCGCCTGTCGCGCCCTCGTCGGACGGCGGGTACGCGCCGTCGAGCGACGGGCAAAGGTGCAGCTCGTCCACCTGGACGACGACAGTGTGCTGGCCGTGCACTTTCGCATGACGGGCGACTGGGACATCGGGCGGGCGGTGGATGCCGCACCAGCATACGAGCGCGCCAGGTTTGTCTTCGCGAACGGCAGCCGAGTCTCGTTTCTCGACAGTCGCGCCTTTGGAGTGCTTGCCCTCCACGCGCCCGGCACGCTGGCGTTGCCGGACTATGGACCAGAACCGTTGAGCGACGCATTCGATGCCGTCGCGCTGCACGACGCACTGGCAACCAAGCGCGGTCCAATCAAATCCGTCTTGTTGGACCAGCGTGTCGTGGCCGGCCTCGGCAACATCTACGCGAGTGAGGCCT
>JANMKU010000355.1:0-30815 GCA_031372205.1 Gemmatimonadaceae bacterium
ACTCAACGCGACGCGTCTAGCTGTGTTTCGCATTCGATCCTCCAGCGCCATGCGCTGACCAAAGTCGCTACCAGGGGAACGCACCAATCCGCTGACGCTGTCTGCACCACCCGAATCGTATTCGCAGCGTGTTCGGCGACAAGTGCTCGATGTCATTGTGACGCTACCGCGTGAAGCGATACCGCGCCAGACGGCGGCTGCGTCAGGTTGCTCTGTGTCGGCCGACCTCAGCTGGGGCTAGACCGATACGATCACCAACCAGGATGTCACGCACCGTCGCTCAGACAACAACCACCGATCAAGTTCAGGGGCGCCAGTGGCGGGCGGTCTATCCATTCACCGCCGACGGATCCATCCAGAACAGCTCCCAATGGTGTCCGTCCAGATCGTAGAAGCTCCGCACATACATGAACCCGTGATCCACGGCGTCGGTGGCTTGCGTCCCACCGGCGGCCAATGCAGTGGCGTAGAGTGCATCGACTTCGTCGCGACTGTCGGCCGTAATCGCGAATATGGCGCTGGTTTCGGTTGTCGCGTCACCGTTCGGCTTCTTGCTAAAGCTGGCGAATCGGTCACGCGCCATCAGCATGAAGTACGCGTCCGTGCCCACCAGCATGCACGTCGCTGACGCGTCCGTGAATTGCGCGTTAAACGCAAAGCCAAGCTGCTCGAAGAACACAATCGAGCGTTGCAAGTCGTTGACGGGAATGTTGACAAAGAGCTTACGGGCTTTGGTGGGGGCCGTGCCGGTATTCGTGATGGTGGGCGCTGCGGTTTGAACGTCGGACATCGAAAACTCCGTGTAGGAAATTGTGAGGGTGAAGCAGCGGAGCATTGACCGATCAGTTAGCGCGTGGAGCCCAGCGCTGCGCGAACCCGCGGATCACGCAAATACAGTCCGGCCCAGAGAACGATCGCGAAGTACACGGGTGACAGAATGTGGGTGAACATAGGATCGCCGCGCTGTACATGAATCGCTACGGCACCACCCAGATAGGCGGTTAGCAAGGTAGCGCCGAGTGGTGCGGTGCGTGGAATGATGTGCAGGATCAGACATGCCAATTGAATGAGCCCGAGTGGCAACACCATACTGGTTGAGAAACCCAGCTGCGCCGTGCCTTCAAGCGCTTCTTTGACACCGCCGAGCTTCATCGACACGTCGAACGCCATGAGGACGAGTGCGATGCTTGTGAGAACGCGTCCGGTGATGACGAACGTCGAACGACGGGTGGTCGCCACGACGGGTGATGCAGACTGCAGAATTGTGGCGCTCATAACAGCCTCCGGGTTAAGTGATGCCCTATAGACTGGAGGTCTGGGTGAAACTCATCGGTCGCAGCAAAAAATCTTTTCGGACGTGAGAACGCGATACCGAAATATTCGCGCCGCGACCGGCGACGTCGCCCAGCGCATCGGCATGCCGAAGCGCGGAAATAGCGTCTCCACATCGAGATACGACGTCATCCCGCGAATCTGCACGCCGTCCAGTTCGAGCATCAGAATCGCCCATGGCGTCTCGCCAAGGTCACGGTACTGGGCAAAGGCGGGCGCGCCGCCGGACGCCGCCACGGGGATGAGCACCGAGTCCTTGCATCCGATGCCGAACGTCGACAGCCAGCGCGCAATATTGTCGTGCCCTTGCAACCACATCTCGTAGGGCGGCATCGACAGAGTCCCTTCTTCGTGCAGCAGCGCCACCAGCGCCTGCACGTCATATGTCACAAACGCCTTCACATAGCGCTCCACCAAGGCTGTCTGATCGGCCGATAGCGCGCGTGGTTGCACCGCTGGATTGCGCGCATCCATCGTTGCGCGGGCCCGCTGTAGTGCGCTATTCACGCTCGCCACCGACATATCGAGACACTCCGCCGTTTATGCAGCGGACCAGTTCAACACCTGCGTCAGGAGCAGCACCGCGCGCTGTCGTGGCGGCAAATATTTCAGCGCCGCGACGAATGCAAGACGAATACTCTCACGCAGAATCGTCCGTTCTTCCGGACTGTGCTCGGCGTCAGCCGGTAAGGCCAGCACGTCAGGAATGGGCTCCACCCAGTATTCGCGTGCTTGCTGCGGGAGCGTCATGCCGTCGCGCATCTGCGATGGCGCGAGGGCACTCTCGAGCGGACGCAGGCGCTGCCGATTCGACCCCGATAGTACGTCGAGACAGACATTCGTTGCGATGCGGTACAGCCAGGTCTTCATCGATGATTGCTCATGGAACCGATCGAGCCCTTTCCAAGCGCGCAGCATCGATTCCTGCACCGCGTCTTCAGCGTCCACAATGGAGCCGAGCATACGGTAGCAGTGCCCGGTGAGGGCGGGACGGTAGTCTTCAAGCAAAGTGGTGGAGACCATAAGTCTAGGATAGCAGCCGTGCCCTATGCCGTCGAGTGACGCTCCATCGCATTCCCGCTCTGGCGACGGTGAATGCAGCGACGGTCCATCGTAGTCGTGAAGATCTGACGGGAAGGCTCTTTGCATCGCTCGGCGTTCCGCCAGGCGCCGCCGGACGCATTCATCGCGAAGGCGACGCTGGCACCGCGACAACGCCCGCCGCGCTCGACGTAGGTGCGCAATCGGGTGCAATCACCTTTCGGTTGCGCGTGCGCTCGCGCTGACGTGTAGGCCACCACTTCCACCGGCGGTACGGCAATCGAGTGAGCGTACGCGTAAGAATTTGATGACGGGCTACTGCGGCGTGCGCAGCAGCTTGTGGTGTGTCCACCGCCGTCATGCTTCCCCCTTGCGCAACAGGCGCCGCCGAGCCGACACTATGGGTATGCCCTCGCACGCACAGACGTACTACACCGTGGACGAAGTACTCGCGTTCCCCGAAGACGGCACCAAGTACGAGCTCATCTTCGGCGAGTTGGTCGTGAGTCCGACACCGCGTATTTGGCATCAATGGATCGTGATGCGTCTCTCGAAGATCCTGCTCGAGTACGGTGAACGCGAGCAGCTTGGGCAGGTCTTTTCAACTGGCGCGGATCTCAGCTGGGGCCGCAGCGATACGATCACCAGCCCTGACGTCTTTGTGCTTGAGCCGCAGGATTTCAACGCCGCGAGCTGGGCGGATGTTCGACATGTGCCGCTCATCGCCGAGGTACTGAGCAAATCAACCGCGCGACATGATCGGTATGGCAAGCGCATTGTGTATCGCGACCAGCGCGTCGGCACCTACTGGATTGTCGATGCCGACAAGCATACCGTCGACGTGTGGACGTCTGATGCGCAATTTCCGCACGTGGAGCGCGAGGTTTTGACGTGGGCGGCGGTCGGCGCATCGCGGCCACTCTTCATCGTGCTCGCGGAGCTATTCGCCACACCGTAGCGCGAGCTGCTGGAACGTCCTTAGCTACGCTGTACCTGACGGCACCGCGCCGCCACCGAAATGGCCGGCGATTCACAGAATTGCGTATATCGAGTTGCTCCCGCTGAGAGCGAGATTCGTCGCTAAGGGCAATACCTAAGTATTCTCAATCAGGCATCCACGCCAGTGATCGCGCCTTCGGTTCGGCTAGATCAGGCGCCGCGTGCGGTTCCGGTGCACCGCGGGCATCGACATCGCGCCACCACGCCTCAACGGCAGGTGCCCGCGTCGGCTCTACCGCTTCGCCAAGCTTGGGCATCACCACCGACGCTCCGCGCGCCGTCGCAAGCCGCGACAGTGTTTCCGCCGGCTCGTCCCACGGGTGCATGGCGAGATTGAACGTGCTCCAGTGGACCGGCAGCAACAGACCGCTCCCCAGCATGGTGTGCGCGGTCAGTGCATTTGCCGGGCCCATGTGGATGTCCCCCCACGCTGGATGCCAGGCACCGATTTCGAGCGCCACCATGTCGAACGGGCCAAGCCGTCGCGCAATCTCCAGATACTCATCGGTGAGACCGCTATCGGCGCCGAAAAAGAACGAATGCCTCGGCCCGCGCAGGTGCATCGACGACCACGCCGTCGTGTTGCGATTGCGTATGCCGCGCCCGGAGAAATGTTGCGACGGTGCGGCGGTGACCACCACATCACGCACGGACGTGTGCTCCCACCAATCCAGTTCGGTAATGCGCTCGGATGGCACGCCAAATCGCTCAAGGTGCGCACCAACACCAAGTGACGCTATGAACGGCACGGATGTCTTGGCGAGCGCGCGAATGGTCGGACGATCGAGATGATCGTAGTGATCATGCGAGACCAGCACCGCATCGAGCGGAGGTAGCGCCGCAAGAGACGCTGGCGCTGGATGAAATCGCTTCGGTCCGGCAAACTTGAGTGGCGACACGCGCTGCCCCCACACGGGATCGGTTAGCACGCGCACGCCATCGATCTCGATCACCAATGTAGAATGACCGAGCCACGTCACGCGTAATCCGGTCTCAGCGCGCGTGCCCCACGTTGGCACGGGATTAACGATCGGCAACAGTCCCGACGGTACGCGGCGCACGCCACCACACAAAAAGTCGCGCAGGGTCGGGCGGTCGACATCATCGCGCAGCCCAGCGCCCACCGGATGCGTGTTGACGAAAACTCGGCCATTAAATCGCGGCGACGCCGAAATGCGTTCCGCTCGGAGAGAGTTCTTGAATGGTGACGTCACGGTCTTGTGCTCCCTCTATCGTCCCATCTTCGGCACGTCCTTGCCGAGTGCGGTGGCGAGTTCGATCGCATGCTCCTGTTCGTCTTTCAAAATCTCGCGGATGTGCTCCGAAATCGCGTATTCACCCAAGGCCTCGCACTGGGCCACGCGGTTGCGGTATTCACGAATGGTGTCCGTCTCGTTGTCGAGATCAAATTGCAACAAATCCTCGGCGCGATCAGACATCTTCACCGCGTTGGCGGACACCACCGGAGTGCCGCCGAGGTAGTCCACCATTTTTGAAATGATGAGGGCGTGCCGCAGCTCTTCGCCGGCGTGCACTTCAAGCTCCTTGGCGATCGCCATGTACTTGGCGCCCTTGATGACTTGCGAATAGGCAACGTAGGCGATGATCGCCTGATACTCGCGCGCCAGATCTTCGTTGAGCAGTTCGATGAGTCGGTCGCGCGTCACGCTGGAATCGGCCGCTGGACTCGCGGTACGTGCACGGGACGCGGTGGAAATTCGCTTCTTGGCAGGCATAGACCGTGTGGTAAGGGAGGCGTGGCGCGATAGTGACATAACGGCAATAAGAATGACGGTGCGCGGCGCGCACACCGTGGACACTACATAACGCTACGGGCCCGCGCTATCACTCGTTCGGTTGATCTGCGCCGGTGACGTTGCCCGCAGACTGCGCGTCTTCCTTGCGCAGCAGACGCCGCCCGTTGATTGTCTCCCATCGCTTTCGCCCGTGTCCGATTTCTCGCAGCCGTCACCGAGTGCGCCACCGCCGCGGACCGGCACTGTGCGTCTCGCCGAGGTGTTGTCTGCCCTCACCTATGCGCTCGACCTGACGGAAGGACAGCGGCCCGGGCATACGCTGCGCACGGCGCTGATTGCTATGCGACTCGGTGACGAGCTCGGGTTTGATGCGCCAACGAAAGGCGCGCTGTACTACGCGTCGCTCCTCAAGGACGCTGGCTGTTCCAGCAACGCGGCGCGCATGGCGGCGCTGTTCGGTTCGGACGATCAGTCCGTGAAACGTGACATGCGGTTGGTAGACTGGAACGATCGGTGGCGACTGGCTATGCGAACCGCCCGCAATTGTGGCGTTGGGCGCAACCCCATCGCTCGCATTCAACATTTTCTGCGCATCGCCGGCACGCCGCGGATGACGCGCGACATCATTCAGGCGCGCTGTGAACGCGGCGCACAAATTGCCGTCGCCCTCGGCTTTCCGTCGGCCAGTTCCGAAGCCATCGCGCATGTCGACGAACACTGGTGCGGTCTTGGCCATCCGGTCGGTCTCGCTGGCGACGAGATTCCGCTACTATCGCGCGTGCTGCTCCTCGCGCAAACCGTGGAAGCGTTCTTCACGGAACACGGCGTGGACGCCGCACTGCGCATGGCGACGTCGCGACGCGCCCGCTGGTTCGATCCATCGTTGGTCGATCGCGTGGTGGGGTGGCGTCGCGATCGCAGCTGGTGGGCGACGATCGCCGACGTCGAGCATCTCGATGCAGCCGTGATTGCGTTGGAGCCGGGCGCGTTGCCGCAGTCGGCCGACGACGAGCGACTCGATGCCATCTCGTACGCCTTCGCCGCCGTCATCGACGCGAAGACCCCGTTCACCTATCGTCACTCCACCAACGTCGCTCGCTACGCCGTTGGCATCGCTACCACGCTTGGCGCCGATTGCGATCTGGCGCGTGACATGCTGCGCGCCGGGCTGCTGCACGACATCGGCAAGTTGGGCGTGTCCAACCGCATTCTCGACAAGCCCGGCAAGCTCACCGACGACGAGCGTCACGAAATGCAAAAACATCCCCGGTGGACACTCAAGATTCTCCAGCGGGTACCCGCCTTTCGTCATTTTGCTGATGCCTCAGCACAACATCACGAGCGTATTGACGGCAAGGGATATCCTTGGGCGTTGCCGGGGCCGCAACTCGATTTCACGGCGCGCGTGCTGGCCGCGTCGGACGTGTATGAAGCGCTCACTGCCGATCGACCCTATCGCGCCGGCATGACCGTGGACAAAACGCTCGGCATCATGCGATCAGATCGCGGTACGGCGTTTGACAGTGTCGTGTTGGACGCGACGGTGTCGCTCGCCGAAGAGGGAGAGCTGGCCAAGCTGGCGGCGTCGGCTGATGACGCGATCGCGCGACTGCAGTCGGCATCGCCGATGAACACTGCGCGAGGATTGAGCGCAGCGTAAGCCGATCGGATCGCCTCGCGTTCGCGTGAGTGTGTGCGCAAGGGTTTGGTGATAGGGCGTCCGAGCGGGTGCGCTATTGTGCGTGGTGTCGCACTCCATCCTCATCCCCCCTTGCGCAACAGGCGCCGCCGAGCTGACACTATGGGCATGCCCGTGCATACGCAGACGTACTACACCGTGGACGAAGTGCTCGCGTTCCCAGAGGACGGGAACAAGCACGAGCTTATCTTCGGTGAGCTGGTTGTGAGTCCGACGCCGCGGTATTGGCATCAAGAGGTCGTCATGCGACTCACGTATATCCTGTACGAGTATTGCAAGGGCGAACCCGCTGGCAAGGTGTACTGCGTCGGCGCGGATCTCAGTTGGGGACGCACCGACACGCTTACGCAGCCGGATGTCTTCGTGCTGCCACCAGAACACTACGGCATTGACGGCTGGGCGGACGTGCGACACATCCCACTCATCGCCGAGGTCTTGAGTAAGTCGACGGCGCGGCACGATCGCTATGGCAAGCGCATTGTTTACCGTGATCAGCGCGTTGGCACGTACTGGATCGTCGACGCGGACAAGGACTTCGTGGAAGTGTGGACGCCGGACGCGCAGTTCCCAACTGTCGAACGCGAGCGTTTGACGTGGATGCCGACCGGCGCATCGCAACCACTCGTCATCGATCTTGCGGCGCTGTTCCGCAGGGACGAGTAGACACGGCCAACGGCGCAGTACGGCGTTTAGCGCTTGCTTACGCGCCACACCGTGTTGCCCACGTCGTCCGCGACGAGCAGCGCGCCACTCCGGGCAATGGCAACGCCAACGGGGCGACCCATGGCCTCGCCCTTCGCCGACAGAAATCCGGTCAGCACGTCAATCGGTGCGCCCGACGGCACGCCATTCGCGAACGGTACAAAGATCACGCGATAGCCGCTGGCTGTTTCCCGGTTCCACGATCCGTGCTGGCCGATGAACATGCCGTTGAGGAACGAAGCGCCAAGGGTGGTCCCGTGCGACGAGGCGAGTCCGAGCGACGCGGTGTGCGCGCCGAGCGCATAGTCGGGCACGATCGCACTCGCGACCAGATCCGGTCGCCGTGGTTTCACGCGACTGTCCACGTTCGCGCCAAAGTAGCTATACGGCCAACCGTAGAACCCACCGTCGCGCACCGCGGTCATGTAGTCCGGCACCAGATCGTCGCCCAACTCATCACGCTCGTTGACACTGGCCCACAGCGCGCGGCTCTCCGGCTCGATGGCCAGGCCCGCCGCATTCCGCAGTCCCGTCGCAAACAGGCGGTGACTGCCAGTTGCAGCGTTCACCGCCCAGATGGCGGCCCGCCCTTCCTCCACCTCCATGCCCTTCTCGGCCACGTTGCTGTTGCTGCCCACACTCACGTACAACGTTGATCCATCGGCTGAAGCGACAACGGTTTTTGTCCAATGATGATTGATTGGGCCCGCCGGCAGTTGCACGACCGTGACGGGGGTTGCAACGATCTGCGTATCACCGGTGACATACGGGAAGCGCACGACAGCGTCGGTGTTCGCCACGTAGAGTGACCCGTTGGACAGCACCATGCCAAATGGCGAGTGCAAGCCGGCCAGCAGCACGAACCGTTGGTCCGCCATGCCGTCACCGTCTGAATCGCGAAGCAGCGTAATGCGATTTGCACTCGGCGCCGCTGATCCACCCTTCTTTTGATAGCGCTTGAAGAACCATCCCCGAATACCGGTGTTGTTGTCCGGCGATGGGGGCGCGTTGGCTTCGGACACCAACACATCGCCGTTCGGCAGCACGTAGACGAATCGAGGATGCGCGAGTCCCGTGGCAAATGCATTGACGGTCGTACCGACGGCACCGACTGGTATGGCGCCGGCTGGCCAGCCGATGGCCTTCGCCACATTGATTGTTGGGATCAACGTGCGCGTCGGCAGCGGCAGCACCGGATGCGCGCCAAAGCCGCTGGCGATGGGCAAGCCAGTCGTGCCGCAGGCAAGCGTCGACACACTCACTACAGCGATCAATGCACGTCGTAGGGTCATGCCGTACGCTAGAAGTGCGAACGCACACGTGGTATCGCCCGAAAGGATGACGCACTGCCGCGCCACATGAGGTAGCACGGCCAACGTCGACATCGCGTTGGCAATCGCGCTTGACATGCGCGGAGTGGACTGGAGATTGGAGCATGCGAAGCGCCACGATCCGTTCCGCCATGCTGGTGTGCGCCGTCGTGCGAGGGGCGCACGCACGTGACGTGTACGCACAAGGCGTGGCGCCAAAGCCGCTCGGACCACGGACACTTTCGGGCGTCGTCACGGATGCTGGTGGCGAGCGCTTGTCCGACGTCGACGTGTTCGTTGCGCAGCTCAAGAAAAAAGCGCGCACTGGTGATGACGGTACCTTCCGCTTCGACGATGTCAGACCGGGCGCCTATGACGTCGGGGCTCGCCGACGCGATTTTGCGGTGTCGCCCCGAAGCGTGCGCGTCGGCGCGGATGGTGGTTCCGTCTATCTACAGATGGTCCGTGTCGCGCACTCGATGCTGTCCGTGCAAAGTACAACGGCGCAACGCGGCCTGAGCGGCGTGATTGGTGACACAAGTTTTCAGGCCATCGCCGGTGCGCGCATCCATGTCGTCGGTAGTGACGCTCGTGCGCAGACCTCGCACGATGGCACGTTTCTGCTTCCGCTCCAACCGGGTCGATACCTGGTCGAAGTGGCCTACCCGAGTTTCGCACAACAACTGATCGGCGTCACGGTACCGGTCGACTCCGGTCGCCGACTCAACGTGTGGCTGTCTCCGCACCAGGGTCCCGCCGATTCGCTCAACAGTGAGCCACTCGTGGCCCTGTCGGCGCGGCTGATAACGGCGCATCCAAAGCGGAGTCACTTCTTCACGAACGAAGATCTGGTACGGCAGGGCATCGTTGAACTTGAACACCTTCCACTGACTGTGCCGATCGCGCAGCGTGGCGATTGCAGGGCGGTCATCAATGGTGGACCGGGCATGCGACCGCTGTGGCAACTGCGCGAGGCCGATGTCGCATTTGTTGAAATGTATTCGGACGCGGATGGGCCAACGGGCACGCTGCGCAACACCTCCGTCGGCGCGCCGCTGTCACCATCGAAGAACTACAAGTACTCGACTCGTATCAACGACTTGCCCAAGGGCGACGAGGCGAAGCCGCGGGACGGCAGCCTCCCCAGGGATGCACGATGTCCTGGCGTGCGTATCGGCGTCTGGTTGCGCGATTGATCTCTCACACCACCACCCAACATGAAAGAAAGCACACGCGTCCTGTTCGCACTCGGCGCAGCACTCGTCGTCGGTGGAGCGATTGGCGCGTCCGGCAACGACACCCTGCTGCATGCGGCGGATGCGCTGACACCGATTGGCACGCTATGGGTGAATGCCATTCGCATGACGGTCATCCCGCTAGTTGTGTCACTACTGATCACTGGCGTGGCATCCGCCACCGATGTGCAATCCATTGGGCGCATTGGCGGTCGTTCACTGATCGTGTTCGTTGCTCTGCTGGCGGCAACCGCTGCCGTCATCATTCCGCTGGTGCAGCTGCTCTTCACCGCGCTGCCGACGCAGCAAGGTGCGCGTCCCGCGATGCCGTCCGGTGCGATTGAAGCGGCACGCCAACTCACCGAGAGCGGACAGTCGCAAACGGCCGGTGCGTTTATTGTCTCGCTCATTCCGGCGAATCCGATCGCCGCCGCCGCCAACGGCGCGATGATGCCGCTGGTGCTCTTCACGCTGTTGCTCGCGTTGGCCATCGCGCAGAGCCCGACGCGTGAACGCGAGACGCTGGTGGGATTCTTTCGCGCCCTCGGTGACGCGATGCTCCGCATTGTGCGATGGGTGGTGCTCGCGGCGCCACTCGGTGTGTTCGCGCTCGTCGTCTCGCTGGCGGCACACATTGGCGCGAGTGTCGCCGGTGCGATTGGCGTCTACATCCTTGTCTATTCTGCAGGGTCGATCGCGATCATTCTGCTGCTGTATCCGGTGGTCGCGGTGTTCGGCGGTGTATCCATGCGCGCCTTTGCGAGCGCGGCGCTGCCAGCACAGTTGGTCGCCTTCAGCTCCAGTTCCTCCATCGCGTCACTGCCGGCACTCATCGAGAGTGCGGAACGTGGACTCGGCGTGCCCAAGCGGATCAGTGGCTTTGTTGTGCCACTGGCGGTGTCAACATTCAAGATTGCGTCGCCAGTTGCCTGGACCATCGGCGCGTACTTCGTGGGGTGGTTCTACCAGGTGCCGCTGCACACACGCGAACTGGCCACGATCGCATTCGCTGCGGTCCTGCTGGGCTTTGCGGTGCCCGGCGTGCCGCGCGGTGCGTTCATTCTGCTCACACCGCTGTTCGTCGCAATCGGGCTCCCACCCGAAGGCATTGGCATTCTCATCGCGGTAGACGCGATCCCTGATACATTCGCGACCGTCCTCAACGTGACGGGCGATCTCGCCGCGACTGCACTCGTGGCGCACCACGCGGGCGAAAAGTGACGCCCGCGGGCGTACCGCGCCGTGCGCGGACTACGGGTTATCTGTGCCGAGTAGGCGCAGTGTTTCCGCCCGCACTACATCGAGCGTCGCGCCCGCCCGGGTGAGGAGTTGGGCCGCGATCCCCTTGTCTTCGCGTATGAGACCGAGCAGCAAGTGTTCGGTGCCGACGTAGCTGTGGGTGAGATCGCGTGCTTCGGTCATCGCGAGTTCCAGGACTTTCTTGGCGCGCGAGGTATACGGTAAGTCAGACTGCGCGGAGCGTGCGGGGTCGCCTTGTTTGACCGTGTCTTCAATCGTTTGCCGCATCGCCGCCAAGTTAACGCCCACGTTGCGCAGGACCGCTGCCGCCACACCCTGCCCCTCGCGAATGAGGGCAAGCAGTTGGTGTTCGGTGCCCACGTATTCGTGATGCAGTCGAGCGGATTCTTCGCGCGCCATCGCCAGCACGTTGCGCACTCGCTCACTGAAGTGGTAGCTGTTTGTTGGTCCATCCGGACGCTGACTGCGATTCCCGCTCCACCACGTCGTCGCCGCCGCTTTCAGTGTGCCCGCGAGCGATTGCCCTGCACCACCTGCATGCCGCGCGGGAAAGTCCGTGCCGAGCAGGCGCAATGTCTCCGTGCGAATCGCCTCAAGACGTGCTCCGGCATTGTCGAGTAACTGCGCGGCAATACCTTGTTCGTCGCGGCTGAGTCCGAGCAACAAATGCTCCGTCCCGACATACGAATGTTTAAGGTCATAGGCTTCAGCCATCGCCAGTTCCAGCACCTTCTTGGCGCGCGAAGTGTACGGCAACTCGGGGCCGAGTCCACTGCTCTTGCCGATTCCAACCACCGC
This sequence comes from Gemmatimonadaceae bacterium, assembly GCA_031372205.1. Lineage (GTDB taxonomy): Bacteria > Gemmatimonadota > Gemmatimonadetes > Gemmatimonadales > Gemmatimonadaceae > Gemmatimonas. Next base: position 12,134 of record JANMKU010000355.1, read on the forward strand.
TTCGACGCGTTCTTTGAGCGCATCGATGTCGAGGCCAAGGTTCTGCAGCACCAGCGCAGCGACGCCCTCGCTCTCTCGAAGGATGCCGAGCAGAATGTGCTCCGTCCCGACGTACTCGTGGTGCAGCCGGGTGGACTCCTCACGCGCGTTCGCCAGAACTCGTCGCACACGCTCGGTGAAGTTGTAGCCGTTCATTGTGTCTCCCGATTGGATGCCGCTGGAGTGCAGTGCGGTTCTATTGTCGTACGATGCGGAGTGCAACCCGCGCGTCAGTTTCCCGGCTCGGCTTGCTTCGTGTGTCCAGGCAAGTGGGCGCTTCATCTGCATTGACAGCATTGCGCACGGGCGGGACCGTTATCGGCTCATGCGAGTGCCGCAGGCTCGCCACGACAGAACCCACGCACGGAGCACCCCGATGGGATCGAATACGCTGATCAAGTCTACCGTTACCGGAATTGTGATGCAGGCCCTGATGGTGATCATCGGCAAGTACGTACCGGCGGTGGCCTCCATGCCGAATTTCTACGCCATCTGCGGATCGGCGCTCGCCGCCATCACGGGCTCAATGGTTGCACGGGGTGCGACCAACAATGCGGCCGGTTCCATCGCCACCAATGGCGCCATTGCGGGCGGTAGCAGTAGTCTGGTCGGTGGCCTGTTGGCCGTTGCGACGGGACAATGGCCGGCGTTCCAGGTCGTCCAGTTGCTCTTCCCGCTCCTGTCCGGCGCGGTCGCGGGCGGCGCCGGCGGGTTGATTGGCCGCATGATGAACAAGGGGCGCACTGCCTAGTTGTATGTAGGCACGACCATGGGGTAGAGACGCCGCCATCGTGCGTGCATACTACCCCACATGGCTGTCCCTCACCTCTCGACACCGCGCGGTTTCCTTGCGCCAGTACCGCGCGACGATTCGGCGAGCACGGGCGCCGAGCGTGTAGCGTCGACCCTGTTGTTCGTCTTGCTGCTGAGCCTTGGGTATTTCGCGTCGGCGATAGCCGGGCTGATGATCAGTCGGCAGTCGGGCAACATCGCGACCTTGTGGCCGCCGAACGGTATGCTCGTCGCCGCGCTCGTGCTCACCCCTGCGAGACGCTGGAAAGACGTTTTGCTGGCCGGAGCGATTGGTAGTCTGGCGGCCAATCTGTACCACGGTGGCTGGGCGATTGATGCGTGCTCGATAACGCTGGCGAACTTACTCGAAGCATATATCGCGGCAACGATCCTGCGTCAGCATTCGCATGAGCGACGCATTTTCCAGCAGTCAAGCGACGTCTTTGCGCTCGCCATGGCGGCCATTCTCTCGGCGGTGGTCGCCGGGGCACTGAGCGCCGCATCAGCCAGTGCGCTCCGGCACGCGCCGTTTGGCACCTTCTTCATCAAGTGGGTGTTGGGCGACGTGCTCGGCATGGTCGTTGTCATGCCGATCGCCGTCATCGTGCACGATCTGGTGAAGCATGGTCCCGACCTCATGCTGTCGCAGCGATCGGCCATTGAGGCTGGGCTGATCATGCTGACGGTCCTTGGCGTCACCGTCGCCGTATTCGCACCCGACATGCCGCCGGTGCAATTCCTCGTCATGCCCTCGGTGCTGTTGGCGTCGTATCGCCTCGGTCCGTTCGGCGCCGCGATGTCCACCGTGATCGTCGCCGTTCTCGGTTCGCTCGGCACCGCGTCCGCGGCCGCGGCGAGTTCGCCATACGACGTGACGCTCAAGGTATTCAATTTCCAGCTCAACTTGGCGGTCTTGTTTCTCACCGCGCTCCCGATCGGCGCCGCGATGGCGCGCCGCGCGCAGCTTGAGCGCGACTTGATCGATGCGAAGGAACGTGCTGATCAGTACGCCACCCGTATGGCGCTGCTGGCCAACGTGGACGTGCTCACTGGTCTGGCCACGCGACGGCATTTTCTTGATCTGCTCGACGCATCGGTGGCCAACGCGCGAAGGGCGAACCACCCGCTGACATTGGCGATGCTGGACATCGATTACTTCAAGCCGATCAACGATGGCTTCGGGCATGCGGTTGGCGACGCTGTGCTGGTGGCCATCGGGCATGCGTGCCGCGACGTCATGCGCGCCGATGATGTGATTGGGCGCATGGGTGGCGAGGAGTTTGCGGTCGTCATGCCGCGGACCGATGCGGACGCGGCACACCGCCTCGTTGATCGGTTGCGCGAAGCGGTCGCCGAGATCACGATACCGGATCGTGCGGGTGGCACCGTGTCGGTCACGATCAGTGTGGGCGTGGCGACCTTCACCGATCAGCAGATCGATCGGCTACTGCTGGACGCGGACCGCGCGTTGTATCTCGCGAAGGCCCAGGGGCGGAACCGCATTGTGTTGGCAAGGCGCAGCACGGATGTCGCGAGCAGAGACGTCGCGAGCATAGATGCCGCCAGCACAGATGCCGCCAGCACGTCAGTCGGGTGACGACTTCCTCGCACGTGCATGTCCAGGATCTGGCGTCCGTCGTCCGAAACTGCTAGCGTAGGGTCGGCGTCCCACTTCGCAGTCATTGGCTGTCACTTCGCTGGAGGCTTGGCACGAAGTCACATGTTCTGTATCGACGTCTTGTGCTTGCGTTCGCGCTCTTGCGTGTCATCGCCGCGCCGTCGTCTGTTCGTGGGCAGAGTGCCACCGGACGTCCGGGTGAAGGCGCTTGGTCGAATTACGATTTCATTCCGGGCGAGCGCGTGCTGTGGGCCGAATCATTTGCCAACGATCGCGTCGGGAATTTTCCGCAGCGCCTCGAGCTGATTAACGGCAACATGGAAGTGGTGGAGTGGAACGGGGGTCGCTGGCTGGCGTGACCGCGTCCGGCAGCAGCAACTTCGCGATCACACTCCCGGAAAAACTGCCGCCGCGGTTCACGATGGAGTTCGACCTCACGATTCCGTGGAATGGCGTCGGGTTGTACTCTGCCGCCGCTGCCGATCGTGGCGGCTCAGTGAATCCGGAACGCGCCAGTAGGGACGTGCACCTAAGTGGAACGGTAGCAGGCGCGATGCGCGCCATGAGTGACGAAGGGAGCGTCGTTGACGCGCGCACCGTCATCGACGAGATGTACAAAGACGGCGCCACCATTTCCGAACCGGTGCGGGTGCGCATCGAAGTTGATGGTCGATACATGAAGGTGTATCTCGGCGAGAAGCGCATTGCCAATTTGCCCAATGGCGACTTCGGTCGCACCAACAAGATCTTCTTTGAGTTCAGCGACACTGGCGATGAAGCTGGGCGCGCATTCCTTGGCAACATCTCCATCAACGCTGGTGGCAGGAAACTGTACGACGCGTTGTTGGCGGACGGTCACGTGGCAACACAAGGTATCTACTTCGATGTCGGCAGCGACAAATTGCGTGGCGAGTCAACGCCCACACTGAAGGAAATCGGTGCAATGCTCAAGGAGCATGCCGATCTCAGGTTGACCATCGAAGGGCACACGGACAACACCGGAAGTGCGGTGACGAATCAAACGCTCTCGCAAAGCGCGCCGAATCGATCGTCGCCTATCTGACCTCGACGTACGGGATCAACGCGACACGACTGGTGCCGAAGGGATTCGGTGCAACCAAGCCCGCCGGGAAGAACGACACGCCGGAGGGCCGTCAGGCCAACCGCCGCGTTGAGTTGGTCAAGATGTAACGTCCGTCCGTTCAATATCGTACACGCTCCGGCGTGGACTCTCACAGACATCCCGCACGATGCCGCGCATCTCGGGAACTACGCGCCGTCCGTCGCAAGCAGGGTGCGCAACTGCGACGCAAACACCGCCCGCTCCGGATCCGATAACGGCGCCAACACGTGCGCTTCAGCCGTGCGGATCTCGTCCTCGAGCTGCGTGGCATGCGCCGACCGGCGTACGTCAGCGACAAACGGTACACTCGGCGGTCCGTCGGATCGTCGTCGCGTCGCACGTACTGGGCGTCGGCCAACGCCTGCACCAGCTGCATGCCCGTGGTTCGGTCAACCCCCAACCGTTGCCCCAGCGCTTGCTGGGCCATCGACCCTCGTCGCGCAGCACGAGCAGCATCAGGTACTGCTGCGGTCGTATCTGGTGCTTGGACAATGTGCGCTCAAACGCGTGACGAAACAGCCACGAACAAAGCCGCGTGGGCCCTGCAGATACTCGCCGCACTCATGTTTACGGCCTCGGGTGGGATGAAGCTTGCCAAGTCGCCCGCCGACCTGCGAGCGAACCCAGCAATGGCATGGACGACGCAGTTCACTGACGTGCAGGTCAAGGCCATCGGCGCCGCCGAGGTGGCCGGAGCGATCGGATTGATCATGCCCACGCTGACTGGCATTGTGCCGACGTTGACGCCCGCGGCCGGCGTTGCCCTGTCTGCGCTGATGGGCGGGGCGGCCGTGAGGCACTTCAAGCGTGGTGAGCCACCGTTTCCGCCGCTTGTGCCAGGTCTATTGGCGCTCGCGGCAGGCGTCCTTCGCTTTCGAGTCTCGCGTCGCGCAGCAACACGGCCAGCCTAAGCTGAGCGACCCACCTGATCGAGACCGAATCGTTTTCACTGGCCGAGTAGTTTGACACATGACCATTGTGCGAACGGCGCATCTCGATCCAACACTTCGTGCGGTCGTCACCTCACGGCGCCCGCTGTACTATGCCGACGGCCGTGACGCGACGGCCGATCGCCCAGCACACGTTCGTGCCGCGTCGAGCATGGCGTGGATCGACGACCGCATTGCCGTGGTGCAGGATGATGCAAACTTCGTCGCGCTCGTTGATCCGATTGCTGGCCACGCGCGCGCGATCGCGCTGCCGCGAGGCGAAGGCGGATGGCGACAGTTTGACGATGCACGCGGCAACAAGAATCACAAATTAGATCTTGAGTCGTGCGTTTCATTCACTGCCGATGACGGCACGACACTGTTAGCGTTCGGCTCAGGATCAAGTGAGCGTCGCCGCCACATCGTCACGATTGATCGCTGGCAGGACCGTGAACCTCGCGTTGTCGTCGATGATGCGGCCGCGCTGTATACCCGACTGGAGGCTGAGACCGCCTTCGCCGGCAGTGATATGAACATTGAAGGCGCTTTGGTGGTGCCGGGTGTCTTGCGCCTGTTTGGCCGCGGCAACGGCAAGGCGACAGGGAACCTGATGCCAATCAACGCCACCTGCGACCTGTCGCTCGACGCGCTGCTGTCGTACCTAAACAGCCGCATCCGTGTCGATCCACCTGTGCCCACCAACATCGTGCAATACGACTTGGGCGAGATCGACGGCGTTGCCCTGGGTTTCACCGATGCCACTGCATTCGGCGCGTGCGTGCTCTACTCGGCCACCGCCGAATCGTCCACCGATGCGACGACCGACGGGCCAGTCGGTGGATCAGCGTTGGGAATTATCTCACCACGTGGTCTCGTGCGGTACGCGCTCGTGACGGACGAAACGGGACGCGTGTTGGACGACAAGGTTGAGGGCGTGCTGTTGTCGCGCACGTCGAAACAACGCGCCTACATCGTACTGGACACCGACGACCCGGCACGTGCGTCGGAGTTGTGCGATGTTGCGCTCATCGGTGGGTGGGACCCGCGATAGCATGGTCGCCTGCGACGCGCTACGACGTGCGTCGCTGCATCTCGCCAAAGAGAATCGGTGCAGTGGTGGGCTGTGGTGAGCCACCGGTCGGCTCCACCGTAATTGACACCGACGTGATACCAATCGGGGAATCAGGCAGCGTCATCTGTTCAATGAGCGCGTGGCCGTCTTCCCCCGAGTCAAACACGCGCACCGACGTAACGGTGGTGCCGGTGTGCAACCACACCTGATAGGCGCGCCCAACCGGGGCCGGCCGCAGGTGAAAGGCGTGCACCATGCCGCGCTTCTGTCGCACATTCCAGAAGAATTGCACGCCGGTCTCAGACGCCACGTTGCCTTTGAGGATGGCCAGCAGCAGGCCGTCTTCCGCTTCGAGCACGGTATTGAGTTGACGTTCGCGCTTCTCTGTTGCGGCCATGGCCACCGTCAGTCGATCGCGTGACTTCTGCAGCTGTGCGCCGAGCACCGCGAGCCCCGTCAACGACGCGGCGAGTGCCACCCCCAGAATCCACGTCACGGAACGCCGGCGGTGACGCACATCGGTGATGCGCGTGATCGTCGCCGTCGCACTGTGCCGATCCTCTTCGCGTGCGCGTTGCAGCGATGCCGCGCGTTGCGTCCACTCGGCGCGTAAGCCCGCTCGCGGTACGATCGGCGCTTCCGCGCGCAACAGGGCACCCATGGTCTCGCGGATCGACAGCACTTCCGCAGCCAGCTCGGCGTTGTCTGGCAGCGCTGCTTCCACCGCGGCCGTTTCTTCAGGCGAGAGCGCACCGAGCGCGTACCCACTGGCCAGTTCGAACAATTGTGCTCGCGTGTGCGCGCTCATGACCGGCCTTCCGGCGCAAGCGGGCGCAACATGTCGCGTAACTTGATCATGCCAAGACGAATGCGGGTTTTGACAGTGCCGAGCGGCTCGCCGAGTCGTTCAGCGACCTCGCTTTGCGTGAGGCCGTCGTAGAACGCGAGCTCAACGGCCTCGCGTTGTGCAGCAGGAAGCGCGGCGAGCGCTTGAACCACCAATCGCCGAGCGTCGGACGCTTCAGCGGCTCCATTGGGCGTCGCGCCAGTATCGACTGCTTCGAGCAGTGCGCCGCCCGGCTGGTCTTCAATCGCGACGATGTGACGGGTACGACGCTGGTCCATGCGCATGCGATCGAACGCGCGGCTGCGGGCGATCACCGCGAGCCACGCATCCAGCGAGCCACGCGACTGCTCGTAGCGCTGCGCCTGACGCCACGCTTGTTCCAGTGTTTCGAGCACCACTTCTTCCGCATCGACACGCGAGCGCGTGACACGAAACGCGACGGCCATGAGCATTGGCGCGAATCGGTCATAGAGCACAGCGGCCGCACGCTCATCGCCGGCCGCAAACATGGCCATCAAGGCCGTGTCGTGGTCCGTATTTGGCGTGGTCGGCGGTTGCAATTGCAGGACCGGCGACGCGTTAGCGCGGCTTCGCCCCGAGGGGGGCGACGGTCGGGCGAAGGCAACAAAGGGGAGACGAAGCGGTCGGGAATCCACGAGATGCTGGAAGTTGGCGAAAGTACAGCAGATACGTCAGCCAACAGCCAACTGGATGCATGAGAACGCTGGTCATCTGGTTCGCACAGGCAGGATCGCTCGTTTTGTGATGATGGGTGCGCATGTGTGACGTCCTGCTGCGTGAGCTGTGGGGCAGCTGCCGAACAATTGGGTGAGTGCAGACGTTGCGGCCATTTTCGGCGGGACGGAAGCCCAGCGGCCGCACGATGCGTATGTTTGCCACACATCACTGGTCCATGGAGCCGCATGTGAGCAAGCCTGTTATCCTCTCCGTCGATGATGATCCGTCGGTGCTGGCGGCCATCGAACGCGATCTGCGACAACGCTATCGCGAGGACTATCGCGTCATGAAGGCGGGATCGCCCGACGAAGGGCTTGTGGCCGCGCGCGCGCTCGCGGTGCGCAATACGCCCGTGGCGCTCTTCCTCGTCGATCAACGCATGCCGGGCATGTCCGGCATCGAGTTCTTGCGCAAGGTCATGGCCCTGCATCCGTCGGCACGCCGGGTCTTGTTGACCGCCTACGCGGACACTGAGGTGGCGATTGCCGGAATCAACGACATCGCGCTCGATCACTACCTCATGAAGCCATGGGATCCGCCGGAGCACCAACTCTATCCGGTGCTCGATGACCTTCTCGCCGAGTGGCGCGCCCGGGTGATCCCGGCTTTTGAGGGCATTCGCGTGCTTGGCTCGCAGTGGTCGCCGCAATCGTTCGCGGCCAAGGAGTTTCTGTCGCGCAATCGCGTGCCATATGAGTGGGTGGACCTCGACCATGACGCGACGGCGCGCGCGCTTGCCGAATCCATTGCCGGCGACCTCACACGGTTGCCGGTCGTGTTGTTTCCCGACGGATCGCATGTGGTGGCGCCGTCACAAGTGGAGTTGGCCACCAAGGCCGGCATGCAGACGCAGGCCAATCGTCCGTTCTACGATGTCGTCATTGTCGGCGGCGGCCCGGCCGGACTCGGGCATGCCGTCTATGCCGCGTCGGAAGGGCTCCGTACCGTGATTGTCGAAGCGGAGGCGCCTGGTGGACAGGCGGGAACAAGTTCCATGATCGAGAACTACCTCGGCTTTCCTGCCGGTGTGACGGGATCGGATCTCGCGCAGCGCGCCAGTTCGCAAGCGCGGCGATTCGGCGCCGAAGTGCTGACGGGCCAAGCGGTGGTCGGCCTCCGTCGTGAAGACCCGTATCGCGTGGTGGTGCTCGCCGATGGCACCGAGCTCACCACCTTCACGGTGATCATTACTACCGGGATGAGTGCGAAGACGTTGCCTGTGTCCGGCCTCGAGTCATTGCAAGGCGTTGGTGTGTACTATGGCGCGGCCATGACCGAGGCGGCGCGCTATCGCGATCGGGATATTTGCGTCGTGGGCGGCGCAAACTCTGCCGGTCAGGGTGCGTTGTTCTTTTCCCGCTACGCTCGCAAAGTCACGATGATCATTCGCGCACCCGACCTCGCGCCGGTGATGTCCAACTATCTCGTGGAACGCATTCGCGCGACGCCGAACATCGACATCGTCGCCGAAGTGGACGTGGACGGTGTTGAGGGTGAGACGGAACTCAAGGCAGTGATGGTGAAAGGCGTCAAGACCAATACGCGCACCACGCTGCCGCTGTCGGCCATGTTCATTTTCATCGGCGTGCAGCCGCATACGGATGCATTCACCGGCGTGCTCGCCTGTGACGATGCCGGCTTCATCATGACCGGCACCGATCTTCCCCTAGAGCACGGTCGACCGCGCGGTTGGTCACTGGCGCGCGCGCCGTATGCCTTTGAGACCAGTATCCCCGGCGTGTTCGCGGCGGGTGATGTGCGCGCCGGCGCCAATCGGCGTGTCGCGGCGGCGGTGGGCGAAGGGTCGGCCGCCGTGTACTCCGTGCATCGTTACCTGCGAACTGTCTAATCCAGGTCCTATTCATGTTTAGCGAGACAGAAACAACGACGCTGATGGCTCGACTGTCTCAGCACCGTGCGCTCGGTGCCGCACCGGCGCATGAGCACGCGTGGCTGATCGCGCACGCGACGAAGCGCCAACTTGCGGCCGGCGAGGTCTATATCACGCGCGGTATCAGCGCGCAGTCGCTTAATGTCGTGCTCGTTGGGCATCTCGCCATTCGCGTGGATCGGGGTGCGGGGTCACACAAGATCATCGAGTGGGGCGCGGGCGACGTGAGCGGGTTGCTCCCCTTCTCGCGTGGTACGAAACCGCCCGGCGATGTCGTGGCCGAGGAGGCGACCGAACAGTTGGAGCTGCCGCGCGAACATTTTCCCGAACTGATTCGGGAGTGTCCCGCGATGACGGCCGCTATGGTGCATGCGATGCTCGATCGTGCGCGGCAGTTTACCTCCAGCGACTTACGTGATGAGAAGTTGGTCTCGCTCGGTAAGCTGGCCGCTGGCCTCGCGCACGAATTGAACAATCCCGCGTCGGCCGTGGTGCGCGGCGCGAAACTGCTCAACGAGAGTCTCGACGCGTCGGAAACGGCAGCGCGACAGCTTGGCGCGGCGCGCTTGTCGGACGAGCAGTTGGCGACCATCGATGCAATTCGCGCCATGTGCCTGCGCACAGCACCCACGGCCATGCGCTCGACGATGGGCCGTTCTGATCGCGAAGATGAATTCGCCAACTGGCTGGCGGATCACCACGCGGACGAACGCTGCGCCAGCGTGCTCGCCGAAACTGGCGTCACCATCGAGGCCATCGATACACTCGCCGCGACTGTCGATCCGGCCGTACTCAATGCCGCGCTCAAGTGGATGGCCGCCGGCTGTAACGTGCGCACGCTCGCCAGTGACATTGAAGCGGCCGCGACGCGCATTCACGATCTGGTGGGATCAGTGAAGGGCTTTACCTACATGGATCATGCCCCCACGCCCGAGCCCATAGACATTCGTCAGGGGATCGCCGACACGCTCATCATGCTCGGCGCCAAGACGCGCGAGAAGTCTGTGCGCGTGGAACTGCTCCTGCCGGACGACCTGCCGCGTGCACATGCCGTCGGCGCCGAACTCAATCAGGTGTGGATGAATTTGATCGATAACGCGCTCGATGCGGTCGCGGTGCACGGCAACGTGACGGTGACCGCAGCGCGCGAATTGAATCGCGTCGTGGTGCGCATCATCGACAACGGATCGGGCATTCCCGCAGAGATCGCCGGTCGAATGTTTGAGCCGTTCTTCACCACAAAAGGCGTGGGGAAAGGGACCGGACTTGGGCTTGATATCGCGCGCCGGCTGCTGAACAAGCAGGAGGGGGAGATTGCGGTGGAGTCGGAACCGGGACGAACGGTCTTCGAGGTGCGACTGCCGATGGCGCAGTAAGCGACGGAGCGGCCGACGTGCCGCCGCGCACGTTCATGCGACGTTAGTGCGACGCGCGGTGTGCGAGCACCATCACGACGGGAATGAGTAACTCGGGAATCAGGTAGCCAAGCCACACCGCCTTTGGTTGCGGCAATCCCACCTTGCTGATGGACAGCAAGCGACCGCAACCCGCCAGAAAGACGCCGAGGGCCAGTAGATACACCAGCATGCCTTGTTGGCGAATCGTCAGTGCAGCCCAGCCAGCAATGATGCCGGTCGAGAGATACACGCCCGCCATGAAGCGATGCACGTTGTCGAGGCGCGGCGAGGTATCGGGTTGCCCGAGGTACATCTGCAGCGAGCCGCCAACGATGGCGATGGCGGCAACGATGTACAGGCAGAATTGCACGACGATCTGGCTCACGGTGAGCTGGAGTTCTGTGGGCAACGTGACGCCTCATGCGACAAGAGGTTGAGCATACGCTCTGCGGTGTCTCGTCAAGCTCCATGCGTTTCCCATGGAGCGCAATACGCTCATTGCCCGAACGGCCTCGCCGCCATTCGTGTTGTTCAACGGTATATTCTGCCGATGCCAGCTGCCACGTGGTTTCGCGCATGACCGAGCAGACTCACTCATGACCACGCGCGTTCTTCGCATTCATCCGAGCGACACCGTGCTTGTCGCGCTCACCGATCTCGCTGCCGGCGAGACCATACCGCATGACACGGGCTCGCTCACCCTCGCGACAGCGGTTGCCGCCAAGCATAAAGTGGTGCTCGCCGACACGCATGTTGGTGATCCGATCATCATGTACGGCATACTCGTTGGACGTGCAACGCAACACATCCCACGCGGTGCCGCACTCACCACACAGAATGTTCGTCACGATGCGGTGGCGATCGATCTCACAATGCCAGTCGCTCGCGCCTGGCAGCCGCCTGATACCTCTCGCTACGCTGCCCGCACCTTTGTCGGGTATCATCGCGCGGACGGACGCGTCGGCACGCGCAACCTGTGGCTCGTGCTGCCGCTCGTATTTTGCGAAAACCGCAACGTGCGCGCCCTGCAACACGCGTTTGATCGCGAACTCGGCTACGGCGCGCCAGAGGCACATCGGCATACGGTGCGTGCACTAGCCGAACGCTATCGTCGCGGTGAACCACACGCTCCCGTCATCGCCGATGCGACCGTCTCGCCAACGACGGCGCGTGTGTTTCCCAACGTCGATGGCATTCGCTTTCTCACGCACGAAGGCGGCTGTGGCGGGACGCGTGATGACACGCGCGCACTATGCGCGCTACTGGCCGGGTACATCGTGCATCCGAACGTCGCGGGTGCGACCGTGCTGTCGCTCGGATGTCAGAATGCCCAGGTCGAGATCTTGCGTGAAGAAATCGCCCGGCGGGACGCCGCGTACGCCAAGCCACTCTTCGTGTTCGAGCAGCAGCGCATGGGTACGGAAGACGCGTTGATGAACGCCGCCATCAAGGAAACATTCGGCGGTCTGATCGAGGCCAATCGTGCCGAACGTGCCCCAGCTCCGCTCTCTGCACTGTCGGTGGGGCTCAAGTGCGGTGGCAGTGACGGGTTTTCCGGCATCTCCGCCAACCCCGCGATTGGACACACGAGCGATCTGCTGTGCGCCCTTGGCGGCACGACATTGCTTGCAGAATTTCCTGAGCTGCTCGGCTCAGAACAAGACCTCATTGAACGCTGCACGCGACCAGACCTCGCCGTCAAGTTCGCAAGACTGATGCTCTACTACGATGCACAAGCGCACGCCGTCGGTTCGGGATTCGAGATGAATCCGTCACCGGGAAATATTCGCGATGGCTTGCTAACGGATGCGATGAAATCAGCAGGTGCGGCGCGCAAAGGAGGCTCCGCACCGGTCACCGATGTGCTCGACTACCCAGCGCGCGCGACGACACCGGGTCTCAACCTGCTGTGCACACCAGGCAACGATGTGGAGTGTACCACAGCGCAAACCGCCGCTGGTGCTACGATCATCTTGTTTACGACAGGACTCGGCACGCCCACCGGCAACCCTGTGGCACCGGTGCTTAAACTGGCCACCAACACGCCACTCGCCAAACGCATGCCGGACACCGTGGACATCGACTGCGGTGCAGTCGTGTCAGGGCAGTGCTCGCTCGCGGACATGGGGGAGCGCGTGCTGGATCTGGTCATCGAAACGGCGAGCGGTCGACATGTGACGGCCGCCGAACGATTGGGACAATGGGATTTCATTCCTTGGAAACGAGGCGTTTCCCTGTGAATACATCACCGCAGCCCTTCGTGTTGACGGGCAAAGTTGCGGTGGTGACCGGCGCCGGCAGTGGCATCGGTCACGCAATCGCCACGGAGTTTGTGCGCGCCGGCGCGCACGTGCATTGCCTCGATGTACAGGTCGACGCGGCCGCAGCGGTGGCGCGGACGTTTGGCGTGAGCGCGACCGCACATACGTGCGACGTGAGTGACGCGGCCTCTGTGCACGAGGTCTTCGCGGCCATCCAGAGTGCGTCACCGATCGACATACTCGTCAACAACGCCGGCGTCTCGCATATCGGCAATGTCGTCAACACCACGCCCGAAGACTTTGCGCGCGTGTTTCGCGTGAATGTGCAAGGCGTGTTTCTCTGCATGCGGGCGGCTGTGCCCGGCATGGTGGCACGGGGTACGGGATCGATCATCAACATGGCCTCCATCGCCGCCTCCGCCGGTCTGGCTGATCGGTTTGCGTACTCGATGAGCAAGGGCGCGGTGGTAGCCATGACGTACTCGGTTGCGCGTGACTACGTAAAGCAGGGAGTCCGCTGCAACTGTATATCCCCCGGGCGTGTGCACACGCCGTTTGTCGACAATTTTCTCGCCAAACACGACCCGGGCCGCGAGCAAGAAATGTTTGCGACGTTATCGGCAACACAACCGATCGGGCGCATGGGTACGCCTGCGGAAGTGGCCACCTTTGCGCGCTTTCTGGCAAGCGACGAGGCGGCCTTCTTGACCGGCACCGACTATCCAATGGACGGTGGCTTTCTGCGCCTGCATGGGTGAACGGACTGCACCAGGTGCCGCATGAGAGTTGATGCGCACCAGCACTATTGGCGATTTGATCCCGTGCGTGACGCGTGGATCACGCCGGACATGCGCGCCATTCGCCGCGACTTTTGGCCGCACGATGTGGCGCCACTGCTGCGCGCCGCCGGCATCGAAGCTGTGGTCGCAGTGCAAGCCGATCAGTCCATTGCAGAAACAGAATTTCTGCTTGCGTTGGCCGCGCAATATGACTTCATACGTGGCGTGGTGGGGTGGATTGATCTTGGTGCGCCTGACCTCAACGATCAGCTGGCGCGATATCGCGCCGCGCCCGCACTCAAGGGGTTTCGTTACATCGCGCAAGCCGAGGCCAACGACTTTCTCACGCAACCGCATGTGGTGCGTGCAGTCAACGCGCTGGGCACCGCGGGGTATTCGTATGACATCCTGGTGTATCCCCGTCAACTGGCTGCGGCCGTCACACTCGTCACGTCGTGTCCATCCGTGTCGTTTGTCCTTGATCACTGCGCCAAACCAGCCATTGCGACTGGGGATCTTGCGTCGTGGCGCGCCGACTTTGCGCGGCTCGCGCAGTTGCCGAACGTCTCCTGCAAATTGTCCGGACTCGTAACCGAAGCCGTGTGGGATCGCTGGACTACTGCGGAACTCACGCCCGTGCTTGATGCCGCGCTCGACGCGTTTGGCGCTGAGCGGCTCATGTTTGGATCCGATTGGCCGGTGTGCTTGGTGGCCGCCGAGTATGCGCGCGTCGTCGCAGTGGTCGAGAACTGGGCTGCAGTGTTAAGCACGAGTGAGCAGGCCGCGATACTGGGCGAAACGGCCCAACGGGTCTATCGGCTGGTAATTTCTCCTCAGTCACCTTCCACGCAACCTCACGTATGAATCTCGGATGAGTCTCGTATGAATCTCGGCCTCAGCGACCGTGTCATATTGATTTCCGGCGGTGCCAAAGGCATTGGCGCAGCGATCGCGCGCGCATTGATAGCCGAGGGCGCGCGACCAGCCATTGTGGATCGCGACGTGGATGCGGTCGCGGCGCTGCAAGCGGAGCTCGATCTCGCGGCGGCGGTTGTGGCCGACCTCCGAGACTCCGTAAACTGTCACCGCGTGGTGGAAGACATTGCCCGCACGGTTGGACGCATCGACGGGCTGGTGAACAACGCGGGTGTGAACGACAGTGTTGGTCTTGAGCACGGATCGCCAGAACGATATCGCGATTCGTTGCGCGCGAACTTGCACCACTACTACGACCTCGCGCATTTCGCGCTCCCGTATCTCAAAGTGGCGCGGGGTTCTATCGTCAACATCGCCAGCAAGACCGCGCTCACCGGGCAAGGAAATACGTCGGGATACGCGTCGGCGAAGGGCGCAATTCTGGCACTCACGCGCGAGTGGGCCGCAGAATTGTTTCCCTATGGCATGCGCGTCAATGCGATCGTGCCAGCGGAAGTCATGACTCCGCTCTACCGTCAGTGGTTGGACACGTTCCCCGATCCCGCCGTCAAGGAGGCAGCGATTCTCGCGCGCATTCCATTGGAGCAACGGATGACTACCCCTGACGAGATCGCCGCCATGGTGTGCTTCGTGTTGTCAGACAAGGCCAGTCACATCACCGGACAACATTTATTCGTAGACGGCGGCTATGTGCACCTCGATCGGGCGCTCACGTGAGTGCCGCTGCGCCGCGCGAACGACAGTTCGTGGTGCCATTCGCACTGGTGACGTCGCTGTTCTTTCTCTGGGCGATCGGCGTCAATCTCAATGACGTGCTCATCCCGCACCTCAAGAAAGCGCTCGATCTGAGCGACTTCCAATCGTCATTGATTCAGACGGCGTTCTTTGGCGGCTACTTCCTGATGGCGCTGCCGGCGGGTTGGATCATGCGCAAGGTCGGCTATCGCAAAGGCATGTTGGTCGGTTTAGGCCTCTGCGCACTCGGCACGCTGTTGTTTCAACCGGCGGCGACGGCGCGTTGGTACCCGTACTTTCTCCTGGCGTTGTTTGTGATGGCCTGTGGTCAGTGTGTACTCGAAGTCGCGGCCAACCCGTACGTCACGGTGCTTGGGCCCGCCGAGAGCGCGGCACGCCGCCTGAACACGGCGCAAGCGTTTAACGCCATCGGCGCGGTGATCACGCCCATTCTCGGTGCGCGTTTCATTCTGTCGGGTGTAGAGCACTCGAGAGCGGAATTGGCCGCGATGACACCGTCCGCGATCGACGCATGGCGCACAACAGAAGCGGCCGGCGTGAAGGGTCCATACGTTGTGATCACGGCGATCTTTGTGCTGGTGGGCCTGATGATCGCGATGTCAAAGTTGCCGGAAGTAGTCGAACCCGGCGTAGGGAGTGGGCGAGGCCTTGGCAGCGCGTGGCGACACGCACATCTGCGGCGTGGCGTGCTGGCGCAGTTTTGCTATGTGGGCGCGCAAGTGGGCGTGGCGTCGTTTGTGATTCGTTTTGCACAACATGCGTTGCCGGGCACAGGTGAACGCGTGGCCGCAGATTTTCTGAAATGGCATCTGGCCGGCTTCCTTGCCGGACGCATCGTCGGTACGGCGCTCATGGGCAAGATATCGGCGCCGCGTATGCTCTCGGTCGTGGCCGCGTTGGGCGCGTGCGCGGCACTCTTCGCGGCCGTCGGCTCCGGCGCTGCTGCCGTGTGGATGATCGTGCTGCTCGGGCTCTTTCACTCGATTCAGTTTCCCACGATCTTCGCGCTGGCCATCGATGGGCTAGGCGATGACACCAAACTCGGTTCGTCGTTGCTGGTGATGAGCATCGTGGGTGGTGCGATCATTCCGGCCCTGATGGGCGCGATCTCCGACGCGCGCGGCATACAGGCGGCGTTTCTCATTCCCGTGCTCTGCTACCTGGTGGTGCTGCATTTCGCGTGGCGCGGCTATCGGCATGACACTGTGCGCGCCGTATGAATCAGCGATACTGTCTCGCGCTCGATCTCAAGGACGACTCCGCGCTCATCGCGGAATACTGTCGTCATCATGAACGCATCTGGCCGGAGATCGCCGAGAGCATTCGCAATGCGGGCATTGTGGGCATGGAGATTTGGCGGACCGGCAATCGGCTCACGATGGTCATGGAGACCGATCACCGATTCAACGCGGCGGCCAAAGCCATCGCCGATGCGGCCAATCCAAAGGTGGCGGAGTGGGAAGCACTGATGTCGCGATTTCAGCAGCCGTTGCCATGGGCGGCCGATGGCCAGAAATGGACGCCGATGCACAAGATTTTCGACCTCGAACGCCAGCCGTGATCGCGTAGGACCTGCGTAGCGCCAGCATACCGCGCAACTATCGCCGGCGCACCTCAGCCAGCGCAGGTACCGTCGCGTCGGCAGTGAGCCAGTTGTCAGCTAACGTGTGATACGCGCGCGTGGCTGCTTCACCGCGTCCGCGCGCGACCTCAGCGCGCGCACTTCCCAGCAGCGCCGGTGCGCGGCCCGGTTGTACCGCCAACGCTTGCGCGAACTGCTCGGCGGCATCGTTCGCGCGATTCGCTGCGAGCAACATTGCACCCAAGAGCTCGTGCGTTGGCGCGACAACCGCAGGCGGTCCAAACTCCGGCGGCATGCCGTCTTCCAACAGCGTCGCGCGCGTGAGGAGCACGATCGCCGAGTCGCGCTTGCCGGCGCGCTGCAGCAGTTCGGCGCGCAAGGCGAGCTCCAGGATGATCGGCACAACGACTCGCCCTGTCGCGCCCGGTGCAACGTGGCGCGCTGCCGTGCCATTGCGGGCCGCCAGCCGTTGCACGGACGACGCCGCGCGTGCGCTCTCCCCACGCTTTGCGGCCGCATATCCGGCGGCAAAGGTCGCGTACTCGTAACCGTCTTCACCGGCCTGGCCCACGTCGGCATCGAGCGCGTGCGCGTCGGGGCTGTCCCACGCACCAGTCTCCAATACCTGGCGCGCCCGCAGATTGGCGACGACTCCGCGTGCACTCGCCGGCGCGTGCGCGGCGAGTGACGCCAACAACGCATGTGCGGCCTCGTACTTCCCTTGTTGCAGGTACGCGTAGTGCAGCCACGTGGTATAGTGCCCGGGGCGCCAGCGGGCAGTGTCCGGCCCCGCGGCGATCATGTTTTGCGATGCGACATCGCTCCACAACCCGAGCGAAAGAAAAATGTGCGTCGTCATGTGCTGCGCGTGCGACGCGGCGGGCGCGATCTGCGAATAGGCGCGCGCCGCATACAGGCCGAGCGGTGCGTGGGTGGGGTCGTCAAACGCATGGATGACCATGTGCGCCGCGCCGGGATGCTGCGGATTGTGGCGGAACACCGTCTGCGCGATGGCTCCGGCGCGCATGTACAGCGGCACATCGCGCGCGCCCTGCGTCAATCCAAAGAGCGCCGTCGCGTATAGGATGGCGGCTTCATCGTCTGCGGGGTACTCGTGCGTCACCCGCTCCATCGCTTCGGCGTACGCGGTGTCTCGATGCGCCTTGGTGCCGTCGCCGTAGAGGGCTTCGACGGCGCCAAGATAGGCTTGCTCGCGCGCGGTTGGTGCCATGGCGCGTCGCGCCGCCGCGGTGGGCGCGAGCGAGTGCAGCGCCAACCGCGCGCTGTCCGCATTCTGTTGGTTCCACACCTGATGCGTGTACGTCAGCGCCTCGCCCCAATACGCCATGGCAAAGCGCGGGTCGAGCCGCTGTGCGTCGCGGAAGGCCGCAGCGGCCGAAGCATACTCGAAGCTGTGCATAAGCAGCACGCCGCGAATGAAGGCTGGCTGCGCGGCGACGGCGCCCGATGTCGGAAACGTGATGGACCCGAGCTGCTGTGCGGGCGTCGTGCGCGCCATGACCATCAACAGCGCAACGCTCACTGCCAAATAAGTTCGACGCATCGTGTCACCAGAGCCCGAAGTGAACCAAGGGACTGCCACTACTTGTCCGGCATTCGCGCCACCGTGTGGCCAGCACAGACAACGGTGAATGCGGACAACGTTGCCATCCTTGATCGCGAACTCCATCACATATCGTGTTCCGTTCAGCACTCCGATCGCTGCACGTTGCATTCAACGCTGTGGGACGCGAAACTGCATCTCTTCGTCTATCAGGTAGATGAGGTGACTGCCGACGGTGCCAGGGCATACGGATTGCTCTTCAATACAAGGAGCCTCCGCAGATTGTAAGCGGCACCTTTGGATTCACGTCAGGAACCTGAATGAATTTATGCGGACTGAGCGAAGGACGACCGCCGAA
>JANMKU010000363.1:0-3612 GCA_031372205.1 Gemmatimonadaceae bacterium
CCGGCGGTAATTTGTTCTCAAGCCGAACAATATGCCAGCCAGCCCCCGTCCGCCAGAATCTCGTAGTCGCGCGGAGCTCTCTATTTACGACACACCCGCACGTCGCCGACGACCATGTGTCGGCATGGAGACCGCATGACGATCGAGCCCCTTCGTGACACGTGTCGCGCGCCCATGCGCTGCGCACTCCCGCGCCGCGCGTTGACACTGCTCACCCTCACCGTGCTGGCGACGTCGCGCAGTGACGCACAAGCCGCTGCGCTGCCTCTCACCGTGCGCGTCGAGAACCCACTGGCCATCGCTCGCGCTGATGAAACGGTGTCACTCGCATGGTCAGCACTGCAGGCGAAACTGCCCGGGCTCACGGCCGCACGCGTGCGGGTGCGCGACCTCGGCTCGGGTCGCGAAATTTCGTCACAGGTTATCGACACCGATGCCAACGGCACTCCGGACGCGCTCCTGTTTCAGGTCGACATCCGCGCCAAAGACGCGCGACTCTACGCGATTGAGCCAGCGGCTGCGGCCAAGTTCGCCCCCCGCACCTTTGTCCGACACGACGAGCCACGTGATGACATCGCGTGGGAAAGCGATCGCTTAGCCTGGCGCGTGTACGGCGAGGGGCTCAAGAAGACGACCTCGGCGATGTCGAGCAGTGGCGTCGATATCTGGGTGAAGAAGACGCGCGAGCTGGTCGTGCAAAAGTGGTACGACAAGGGACATGATGAATACCACGTCGATACGGGCGAAGGCGCCGACTTCTACGACGTCGGCACGACGCTCGGTGCCGGCGGAACGGCGGTCTGGCTCAATGACTCGCTATATCGCGCGGACAACTTCATCAGCTGGAAAGTGGTGGCCATGGGTCCGATTCGCACCATTTTCGAACTCGAGTATCCGCAGTGGACGGCCGGCGCGCTCAAGGTATCGCAGACGAAGCGCATCAGCATCGATGCCGGATCGAATCTCTACCGCGAAGAGAGCGTATTTCACAGTCCCGGCGCGACACGAGAGATTCCGTATGTGATCGGTGAACTCAAACGCACCGGGATGGTTGGTACG
The DNA here is from genome assembly GCA_031372205.1 of Gemmatimonadaceae bacterium. GTDB lineage: Bacteria > Gemmatimonadota > Gemmatimonadetes > Gemmatimonadales > Gemmatimonadaceae > Gemmatimonas. The sequence goes on from JANMKU010000363.1 coordinate 1,060, forward strand.
TTCAGTCGCACGAATGCGTGGGCCTGGCTCACTGGCTGGGGTCCCACCACGCCGAAACAAGGCGGCGACGGAGACATTGGCACGGCGGTCTTGCTACCACGCGATCGCGTGCGCGATTGGAAGGAGACCCCAACGCATTACCTCGCGGTCACCACGGCGACGGTTGGCGTTCCAGTGGTGCACTATGTCGGTGCCGGATGGACGCTGAGCGGCGACTTTAGCGACGTGCGCGCCTGGTGGCGGTACCTGGACGAATTCGCGCTGCGACTGGCGACGCCGCTCACGGTGACACTCGGCGCGCCGTGATCCCAGCGCGGTCCATGTTCCGATTGGCCTTCTGGGCGGCAGGGGCATCGGCGGTACCAGTCAGCGTGTCGCTACTGCAGCGCGCCGAGCCCGCAGCCAACGCAATCGTTGACGCGCGCTATGCCGGTGCAGACGGTGCGCGTGTGGCCGGTCTCCCCACGTACCGCACGCTCAACGCCGCACTACGCGATGCCCCCGGGGCCGCGCCGTCGCCATGGACGATTCGTCTCGGTGCTGGACGCTATCGCGAGAAGGTCTCCATCGACAAGCCGAATATTCAATTGGTGGGTGCGCATCGCGACAGTACGATCATCACGTGGGCCGATGCGGCGGGCTTCCCCGATCGCGGCGGCGGTGCGCTCGGCACGCGTGGCAGTTGGACTGTGCGCGCGACCGTCGCGGACTTTCACGCAACGCATCTCACCATTGAAAACGCCTTCGACTTCGATGGCAACGCGCGCAAGGCGGATACCGATACCAGCAAGCTGCAGGGCACGCAGGGTGTCGCGCTCGCGCTCACCGACCGAAGCGATCGCGTGGTGCTCACCGATGTCGCACTGCTCGGACATCAGGATACGTTTTTTGCCAATGCGGGGCGGGCGTACGTGCGAAACAGTCGCATTACAGGCAACGTGGATTTCATCTTTGGCAACGCCCGCATGGTCATCGACTCGACCGACATCGTGTCACTCGACCGCGGCAGTCCGGACAACAACGGCTTCATCACGGCGCCAAGCACCGATGTGAGCACGTACGGCTTTCTCATTCTGCGCTCGCGATTGCTCAAGGAGCGCGCCACGATGGCCGCGGCATCAGTGGCACTCGGTCGCCCGTGGCACCCGTCGGCCGATCCACGCGCAGTTGGGCAGGCGGTGTTCGTTGACTGCTGGATGGACAATCACATCTCGCTGGCAGGATGGGACCATATGTCGTCGACGGTGAGTGTTGGTGGCGATCGCATCTGGTTCGAGCCGTCGGCCGCCCGATTTTTTGAGTACCGCAGCACCGGTCCTGGTGCGCAGCGCAGCGCAACGCGTCGCCAACTCTCGGATGGTGATGCGCGCAGTTACACACCAGCACTCGTCCTTGACGGCTGGTCCCCGGAGGCGTGGAGATAGCCATGCGGATCACCGCGTTCGTTGCAGCGCACACACGCCGCGTTTGTATTTGTGGTGTCGTCATCGTTACGTCCGCGCAATCAATGTGGGCGCAGGACAGTCGCGTCGTTACGGAACCGGTCGTGCCGCCGGCGTGCGTGTCGCTACCTGCGGCTTTGATCGCCGTTGGCGACACCACGATCGCGGCGGTCGATGAAGGCAAACTCGATTCGCCACGCATCCAACAAGCAATCGACGGATGCCGCGCTGGACAATCGGTGCGGTTGGTCGCCGCCGGCAACAAACGCGCCTTCCTCAGCGGCCCGTTGCAGCTGCGCACCGGGGTCACACTCGTCATCGACAGCACCGTCACCGTCTATGCATCGCGTGACCCGCGGGTGTTTGACGTCACGCCCGGCGCCTGCGGCATTCTCAGTACTGGTGGACGCGGATGTCATCCGCTTATTCGCGCCGAACGCGCATCGCACAGTGGCGTGATGGGTGCGGGCACCATTGATGGTCGCGGTTGGTCGCGCATTGGCGGAACAGGGCCCACGTGGTGGGAACTGGCCGAGCAGGCGCGCGACACCAAGTTCAGCCAGAACAATCCGCGACTGATTCAAACGTTGCGCACGGATGACTTCACATTGTATCGGCTCACACTCAGGAACGCACCGAACTTTCACGTCGTGTTCGACCGCGGTGACGGATTCACTGCCTGGGGCGTGCGCATCAACACACCCAGAGGCGCTCGCAATACCGATGGCATTGACCCGGCCAGTGCGACCAACGTGTCGATCGTGCACAGTAGCATCCATACCGGTGATGACAACATTGCCATCAAAGCAGGAACCGGCACTGGCAGCAACCACATCACCGTCGCGCATAGTCATTTCTACAATGGGCATGGCGTCTCGGTCGGCAGCGAAACGAACGGCGGCGCGAACGCGATTCTTGTATCCGACGTCACCTTCGACGGCACCGACAACGCGCTCCGCATCAAGTCGAACGGCAGTCGCGGTGGACTGGTGGAGAATGTGCGCTACGAGAACGTCTGCATTCGGAACGTGAAAGCGCCGGTGTACATGGACTCACACTACTCGGCGTCGCCCGAACTCGATGGCATACTGATCCCGGTCTTCCGCGGTAT
>JANMKU010000372.1:0-1667 GCA_031372205.1 Gemmatimonadaceae bacterium
CAGGATCAGCGTGACCGCGTGATGCAGAAGTTTCGTGCGCGCAAGTCGGACCTGCTGATTGCGACCGACGTTGCCGCGCGTGGGCTTGATGTGAAGCACGTGTCGCATGTCGTCAACTTCGATGTACCGGCCGATGCGGAAGCGTATGTGCATCGCATCGGTCGCACCGGGCGCGCGGGGCGCGAAGGCGTGGCGATTACGCTGGCCGAGCCGCGTGAACATCGGCTGTTGCGCAACATTGAACGGATGACGTCGCAGCGGATTGAGATTGCGACGGTGCCCACGGTGGCCGATCTCAAGTCGCGCCGGCTGGAGCTCGCGCGCGCGTCACTGCGTGAAGCGATTCTCGACGGTGGACTGGATCATTTCCGTGGCATTTGTGAATCGCTCGCTGACGAATTTGACGTGATGGACATCGCGGCGGCGGCGGTCAAGATGTTGGAGCAGAAGGAGTTGCCGGACGAGCCGGACATTCCCAGTGCGGCGCCACGGAGTGAGCGGCCGAGCCGGGATGATCGACCGGCGCGCGATGACCGCAATCCACGGGTGGAGCGTGGTGGTGCGGCGGTGCGTCCGCGGAAGGAGTCGCGTGGTGAGGCCGGTGCGGCGGAATCGCGCGGTGAGGGCAGCGAGCGGGCCGCGCCCAAGGCGAAGCGGACGCGGGCGAATCCGGAGTGGGCGGTTGCCAAGCTCTGGGTGGGTGCCGGTCGCAAGATGAAGATGCGTCCGGGCGATTTGGTGGGCGCGATTGCCAACGAAGTCGGGATCGATGCCGGGGTGATTGGCGCGATCGAGATTGGCGATGGCTATTCGACGGTGGAAGTGCCCGAGGAAATCGCCGAGGACATCATTACGGCGTTGCGGAGTACGACGATCAAAGGTCGGCGGGTGTTGGTGCGGCGGGACAAGGTGCGGTAGCGGGGGCCACCGGCGTGAGCTTCGACGTCATAAGCGGGATCAGTAGGCGGGACTTCAAGATCAATGACTACCTGAACCAGCCATGAAGCGAACCGCGAAGCAATTTGCGTTATGCGTCGAGAACGCTGGGTACGAGGTCTCGCTGATCCTCGGCAAGGTGTAGGAGGACGATGTCTTCGTCGTCGATGTGCCTGAGCTGCCGGGTTGCATGGCGATAGGGCATCGCGACGCAGTCTGAAAATCCTGGGGCTGCGACGTTCTTGTCACGACCGAGAGTCTCCGATATCAGCAGAACCTCGCCGGTGACACATCGCGACCCCGTTCAGTGGACCACGAATTGGCCGGACACCTCGCGGCTCACCCAGACTGCTGCCGCTGCCCGCGCATGTATCCTCGGAGCACGGCATTCATCCGGGACTGATATCCATCGCCGCCATTGCGGAAGTATGCGAGGACGTCAGGATCGACGCGGAAGGAAATCGGGACCTTCTTCTGCGGCATCACCCAGTGCGCGGCGGAGAGCATCTCGTCTGTGAACTCGATGTCGTCGGGGTCTTGTCGAATCTGCTCGGCAATGTCCGCATCCGTGGTAGCGTCGACGCGCGCCCAGTCAATCGGACGGGGATTCGGTCGCGTGCCTGCCTTTCGCATGGCGGAGCTGTTGGCTTTGGAGACCCTCTTTGTAACGCCGTGTTTCTCTCGCATTTGCCTTCCGAAAGCTGAAAATGTGAACGAGGTCCTCCCGCCGC
>JANMKU010000380.1:0-20529 GCA_031372205.1 Gemmatimonadaceae bacterium
CCCGTAGCGTCGATCACTTTCGCGTCATTCGCCGTGACGCCGGTTCCCATCTGCACAATGCGGTTGTTGCGCACGAGAATGTTCGTGTTCGCCAACCGCTGGCCGCCGGGATTCACAACCGTACCACCCTTGATGAGATAACTCGTCTCCTCTCCGGGCGAGGCCTGCGCCGCGAGTGAACTCGACGCCGCGGAAACAACCGCGAGAGCCGAGACGGCCGCGAGCATTGCAGCGCTGCTCGCAGCGCGACGGCTGGCCTTCCAGATCGCGCCGCTCACTTTTCACCTCCCGGCCCGCTCGCCACGCGCTTACGGAGCGTGCTCGCTTCACTGCGATCAAACAACACCTTCCCATCGACAATCGTGTACTCCACCATCGCCTCGGCGGCAAAGGGATGCGCCGAGAAAACCGCGATGTCGCCATCCTTCCCCACTTCGAGCGTGCCGACCATCTTGTCCACGCCCAGCTGCTTGGCGGGATTGAGCGTGACCATTTTGAGCGCTTCGTTCACGCTCATGTTGCCGTAGCGCACGCCAATGCCGGCCTCCTGATAGAGGCGGCGAATGCGCTCGTCGGAGTCGGAGTTCACCGACACAATCACGCCACGCTGGGACATCAGTGCCATGTTGTACGGGATCGCGTCCCAGGCCTCAGCCTTGTACGCCCACATGTCGGCAAAGGTCGACGCCATCGCGCCGTGCTTGGCGATTTCGTCTGCCACTTTGTACCCCTCAAGCACGTGCTGGAACGTGTGCACCTTGAACCCGTTCTCGTCAGCGACGCGAATGAGCATGAGGATTTCATCAGCGCGATAGCTGTGCGAATGCACCTTGAGATCGCCGTGCAGAATGTCCGTCAGGGCTTCCAGTCGCAGATCGCGACGCGGCATGATGAGGCTCGGATTTGCCTTGACGCCCGCGCGATACTCCTTCCACTCCTGGTCGTACTCCTTCGCCTTCTGGAACCAGTAGTTGACGGTGAACTCGACACCCATGCGGCTCATCGGAAAGCGACGTTCGTCTTCGGGCGTGGTAGCGCTCGCGCGCGTCACATTCTCGCCGAGCGCGAACTTCACAATGCGAAAGGCGCCCTTGAAATACATGGAGTCCACGGGCGCGCCCCAACGCATTTTGATCACGCGCGCTTGTCCGCCAATCGTGTTTGCGCTGCCGTGCAGTAGCAGGGCTGCCGTCACACCACCGGCGAGTGCGCGGTAGATGACCGGATCATCGTTCTTGAGTTGCACCTGCACTTCTGGTGTGACTGACTCGCTCCCTTCATTGATGCCGTTCTCGAGCGCCGCGTGTGAGTGTGCATCAATGATGCCGGGCATGACGAATTTGCCCGTGCCATCGATCACGAGCATGCCGGTGGGAATGGTCACGTTGGCGCCGACGGCAGTGATCTTGCCGCCGCGAACGACAATCGTGCCATTGGCGATGTCACCGCGCGCGATGGTAATGAGTGTCGCATTGCGGATCGCCACGTCTTGTGCGGCGAGCATCACCGGCGCGCACAGGAGGGCAACGGAGCATCTGATGGAGAATCGCATGGGAGTGTCCATGAGTTAGTAGAGGCGTCCTTCAACGAACACGTGCTTGATCGGGCCTGCCGCGAAGAGATCGTTCCCGCTTACGACAACGAAGTTGGCGAGTTTGCCGACTTCAATCGTGCCCACTGCGGCCGTGACGCCGAGCAGTGCGGCGGGTGTGACGGTGGTCGCGCGCAGTGCATCGTCGGCGCTCATGCCAGCGGCAATCGTGAGTCGAATGCGATCGCGAAACGTCATGCCACTTTCGCCGCCGAACGAGCCCAGCGCGACCGGAATGCCCGCCTTCACGAGTGCGGCCGCATTCGCACGCACTTCGTTCGTGTCAGCCGCGGTCGCAGATGGTGCGACGCCCGATTTGCCAGAGCCGACGGCCAGAAACTCCCGACCGGTGATCGAATCCGGCGACGGCCAGCGCAGGCTCACCAACGCTGTCGCACCACTGCGTTTGAGTGCGGCGATGGAGCGCCATCCTTCCTGGCTGCCGACGACGACCGGATTCTTGAGTTCGAGTTCGGTGCTGATCTCCGCGACACGTGTAATCTCGCGTTCGGTGGAAGCGACGAACCACGACGTCATCGTGTTGGTCGCCGCTGGCATCAAGCTTCGGCGAAACGGATCACCCGATGGACGTGCACCGGGTGTGCCGGCCCTGAATGCTTTCTCGACGCGCGCGTCGTACTGCGCATCAAGGAATGCTTGGCGAATGAACGCCACGGCGCCGATGCCCGTGGCGGGATAGCCGCCGCGTTTGGTACCGAACGCCACTTCCTGACCCACGCCGGACCGAAGGGACAACCGGTTGCCCTCGCTCCGGCCGGTGAGCGCCACGCCCACGCGCCCGGGAAAGAGACCGCCCTGAAAAACGAGACCGACGGTGGTCACGCCACCGGCGCGGAACGCTTTGAGCTCATCATCGGTTGGGGCGAACATGTCGGCCGCTTCCGCGTCGGCGTCGAGCTCTGGGAGCACCACTGGCGGTGCAGGCGGCCCGCCGCGTCCGAGCACGGCACCGCGTCCCGCTTGCGGCACCGCACCACCGCGTCCGCCCGCGCCACCGCGCCCGCCGGTTGCATCCGCCGCCGCTGCGGCTGGCAGTGCGCGTGTCGGGCTGGGCAACCCGATGCTCGTGGCCGCGTCGATCAACCCCGCGTACACTGAGTGGCCGGCGAGGTCGATGCGCACCACGCCGGCGGGGATGGCGATGTCGGCCCCAACCGCCGCGATGCGCCCGTCGCGAGTGATCACCGTGCCCCGCTCGATGACTTTGCCGGGCGCGGTGACGATGCGGACGTTGGTGAGCGCGTAGTCCTGCTTTGGCGGCGCGGCCGTGCTGGCCGGGGTGATGTTCTGCGCGAACGCCGAGGACACCGCGGCCGGGAGAGCGGCGGCGAGTGTCAGGAAGAATCTGCGAGCCATGCGGGTTGCTCCGAGAGTGCGGACTGATTGGTGGGACGGGTGCTCGGGGGAGAAGGTACGCGGGGGGCGGGGGCGCGCCAGAAGCCGGTGGTCGGTTGGCGAGAACCCCGATCCGTGCGCCGAGCGGTGGTACCGATCTTGGTCGGGTAGCGCCGCTGCTCCGTCGTGTCGACCCGTGCGATCGCCAGACTCTCACGGACCGCGTACTATCGGCCGGCCGGTGCTGGATCAAGACGCTCCCGTGGAGGCCGCGTGCCCCGCACTATCGAGCTTCTATTCAACCAGGACGACAGCACCGGAAAGCGTATGTCGAACGGGGCAACCGTACCGCACATTGCGACTAGCTGGCCCAGACGCTCTTCGACAGCATCGCGGATGTCCAAGAGGCGGCGACGCGCTGGCTCTGGATCTACCACAACGAACGACCGAACACGGCCCCGGGTGGTATCACTCCTGCGCAGAAGCTCGCCTTGGCCGTATAGCTCTATTTCTGGCGTCCGCGCAAAATGGGGGAGTGCCCTTTCTCACGGATTTTCCGGACGTGAGTCGCGAGCACACCGCCCAAGCGATCGCCGGCCAGGTGGCTCACGTCACTCGCTGACACCACACCTCTGCATCGCAACACTCGGCTACCCGCCAGTGGCGCGGGCATAGCACGAGCCGATCGCAACGGGTCATCAGGTCTTCGAGCACGCGCTTGGGCGAGCGCCGGAACTCGCATTGAAGGCGAACCGCGTGGGCGGTAGGTTACCACGCATGTCGCTCCTCACCAGCATCTTGGCGAAACTCCGGGCCCACGGAGCGGAACTGCGGGAGCGCGGGGTCGTCCACGTCGCGGTCTTCGGCTCCGTCGCCCGGGCCGAGCACCGTGGTGACAGCGATGTCGACCTGCTGGTTGACCTCAGCCCCGAGGTGGCCAGCGACTTCTTCGCCTACGCGGGCATCGCCGCCGATCTCGAGGAGATTGTAGGACAGGACGTCGACGTCGCGCGACGCGACCGCCTGCGGCCGCACGTAAGGCCCAGCGCCGAGAGACAAGCGGTGTATGCCTTCTGACGTTCCGCACGAACGGCTGCAGGACATCATCACGAACATCGATCGAGTGCGCGCTCACCTCGAAGGCGCGGGAGCGATCCTTGCAGTGGACGGCTTGCTCGCACTGCCCAAACAGCGCGAGGCGATCAAGCATGACCTGCGCCTGCTGGTGGTTGGCAGCGGCGCCTGACCGACAATCCAGAATCTTCTTGGCATCGACATCCGCAACGGTCCGCCGCGCGAAGCCGCGCGCGCGTCGCCCCGTGCCGCGGCAGGTCTGGTTGCCCCGGCTTGTTGAGGTCGTGCGGGCGGGCGATGTTCCAGCCATGAGTGAGGCCTCGGAAGGAGGCAAGACTTCTCCGGAGAACTACATGCGCAGATACACGGCGGTCATTGAGCGGGACCAAAGTACTGGCCTCTACGTTGGGTACGTCCCGGGATGGGCGGGCGCCCATTCTCAGGGCGAGAGCCTCGACGAGCTTCGCGCCAACCTGCACGAAGTCATGCAGATGCTGCTCGAAGACGGAGACCCCGCGTTAAGCGCTGAGTTCGTCGGGACGCAAACATTGGAAGTTGCGTAGGCCGGGTGGGTCACGTTCCTCCACTGCGACCGCGAGAGGTCATTGCCGTGTTGACGGCACTGGGCTTCGTCGAGGTTCGCCAACGCGGATCACATAAACAGTTCCGGCATGCCGATGGGCGCGGCACCACCGTCCCAGACCACGGCAGTCGTGAGATCTCACCAGTGCTAGTGCGTCAGATCGCCAAAGACATCGGGCTTTCGGTGGACGAGTTTATCGCGCTTCGCTAGACGAGCGTCTCGCCAGCCGACAACGTCTCACGGCGGCGCATGGCTGGTCCGCGGTACGCGTGTGCCGATCGCCGCTCGTTGCGGGCCTATTCGGCTACGCAAACGGGAATCCGAGCTTCGCCACGGTGATGAAGGTGGCCAGAGCATTCGGAATGAAGCTGCAGGCGACTTCGGCGTGAGTCGTCGTCACTTTCCGAATTTCCTTCTGGTGCGTCGTGAGTTTGGCGCACGACCCGGAGACAAGATCCGCGGCGCGCCCTGGTCCAGCAGCCGTCGGACCAGGGTCTCCCACCCTGAGACGAGATGGATTTCGTCCAGATAGAGCGTGCGCGAGGAGAGCAGCGCCGGAAACTGGCGGCCGTGTCGACCCCTTCAAATCCGGAGGTGCTGGCCGGAATGTGGTGGTGAGAAAGTCGGCGATGTCACGTCGCGTTTATTCAGCGACCATCATATGGTTGCATTGGCGTCTACAACTGTTTGAGGCAGCGAATCACGTGTTTGCTGATCGGTTCCATCAAACCGGCGACGATCTCGCGGGCGGCCTTATCGCTGACGTGTCCTTCGATTACTCGATCGATCGCGGCTGGAACGCGCTCCACCAACTCGGCGATGCGGTCAATCAGTGCGTGCGGTGGAAGTCCAACGTCGCGGGCGACCGCGCGCCAGTGGCTGCCTGCTATAGCATCAACGCGACGTTCACCGCCAACTGCCATCGCGAGTGCAACACCGTTCGACCACTGCTGCGGATAGGGTACGGCAGAAATCACGTCATAGAGCGGTGCCAGACGATGCACCGGGCCGGTGGCGTGCAATATCGAATAGTTCTTTGCGTGTGCATCGGGTGCGGCGATGAGCCAGTTGAATATGTGGGCCTCGATGAAGCGCGCGAGGTCGTTCTGTGGCTCGGACGAGTGCCGGTTCAGTAGGGCGGCCACGTCGACGAGGGTTGGTCCGCCGTCCGTTTCGTATTTGTCGGTCGGCTGTTTGGCGAGTGCCTGACACATGTCTTCCTGGTGGACACGCGTCACGATGCCGTTCGCGCGCACGCGGTCGTAGCGTTCGACCACGATGGCCAGTTCGTCTCCGAATCTCTGCACGCGCGATTTCGCTGCGGGCAGTCCCAGTTCGCGCGCCAACGCCAGACACGCGTGCTCATTGTAGGCGACGTTGGCGAGATCAAGCACGGGCGGCTTGAGGATGTGTGTACTCGGCACACGTCCTTTAGGAATTCCCCACCTGCCGTCAGCGTGGTACAGCGTGGTCTTGGGCTGTGCGCCAGCCAAGCTGAACTGGCCTTGCGCACTGGTGGTGCGTCCGGCTGCTGGGTTCTTCCGCAGGGCGGTGAGCAGTGTGCCAACGGCTCGTGGTGAGAGCCATTCGACTGACGTCTGCTGGTCGATCTTGCTGGGTGCGCCGAGCGCTTCGTGCATTCGGCTGGGCGGCACGATTTGCACGGCACCTGCGCAGTCTTCGCCGACGTACGCCAGGAGCGCCGTCACATCCGTCCGTGCAATGTTGTATCGCCGCGCCCAGCTCTCGATGACTCGTGGATCGTCGGGGAGCAGCCCCCACAGGAATGCCGACGTCGCGCGGGGCCCGTGTTCCGCTTTGTTCAGCGGCATGGACAGCGATAGCGGAAACGCGTCGGGTTGTTCGCGCCGCGCGGGTTCGTATTTGAAGACCAGCTTGCGATCCGCCCCCTTGTAGACGTGGCCAGCCAGCTCGCCATGCAAGAGCACGGCAAGCACTGGTCGCGCTGAGCGCATAGGATCGTGTTGCCGAACGACAACACCGGACTACGAGGCGTCGGGCTCTCGTACGCGGGCCACCAAGGCCGCGGAGGAAGGCTAGGGAAAGGGGTTCCACACCCGCGCGAACCCAAAGCCTCCGAACTCCTTGGTGTTCACGGTCGCAAACTCCGTGACACCCTGCAGGATCAGACTCAAGGCAAGACGCCAGTCGAAGGCGCGGTGGCGGGCGAAGTCGTTGTCCCGCATTCTGGGCCAGTAGAGATCGTGGAACGGACGACTTTCGTGCGGGAAGCCGATCACTTGCCATCGCGGGTGGCGGCGGAAGGCCTCGCACACGTCGACGGCGACCGTCGCGCTCAGTGGTTTCGCGAAGACGACCGGATTGCGGAGCAGGCAGTACAGCTCCAGCAGGACGAATTCGCTGATGGCCACATCATCCCGGTCTCGGAGTGATTCCAGAAAAGCGGCGGCGGCTTGGTGGGCGGCATTAGTGCTTTCCACCGCCGGGAGCAAAATGTTTGTGTCAATCAAAATCATTTCCCGGCCAGACCGCGGAGTTCGGCGTCCTCAGCAGTGACATCCCGAAGTTGCGTCAAAGGAACCCCTGATCCCGCCGCCATCCACCTTGGGGAGCCGCCAAGAGGAGTTCGCCGGCGACGGCCCGGGAAAGCGGGACAAGAAGATCTCCAGGCAACCGCTGCCTTCAGCTGCGCGCCGTGACGAGGCAGATCTCCTTGCCTCCCGCCATGGCAACAATCGGCCTGAAAGCCATTCGTTCTCGCGAAACTCCGTGCCCACGAAATTGAACCGAGGTGGCCAGCGACTTCTTCGCCTACGCGGGCATCGCCGCCGATCTCGAGCCGATAGTGGGACAAGACGTCGACGTCGCGCGACGCGACCGGTTGCGGCCGCACGTGCGTCCCAGCGCCGAGCGACACGCAGTGTACGCCTTCTGACCATCACAGGTAACTCAGCCACGCGTCACGTCGCCGCTGTTTAAGCGCGCCGAACCACCGGCAGAGTGGATACATCGTCACCACCACGATGACCCATACTGCATAGACGCCGGGGAGCGCAAAACCCCAGCCAGGCGGTGGACTAAAGGGATAGTGCGCCAGGTCGGGCGACTCGATCATCCAATGCGCGGAGCCAAACTGCACGACACAGACAATGAGCGCGAGAAGATGGATCAGGAAAAAATGCAGGACAAAATAGAACAGCGGTACGCGGCCGATGATGAGCGCTGAGCGCAGCAGGCGCGGCGTTGCACGGTCCATCGCCCGCAGCAAGAGCAGCGCCGGACCGAGCGTCATCAGCAAGAACAACAACGACGGTGGATACTTGCTCGTGTTGAGGAAGGAGAGCACCGTCAACATGACGGTCTGCTGCGCTTTCCATCGCGTTGGGTCGCCGTACACGTTGAGACCACGAAGCACGATGAATGCCACGCTCAAGGCCAGCGACAGTCGTAAAAGAAATGCTCGGCGGCGATCACTGTCCCAGTGGTAGATCTGTCCGAGGCCGTAGCCCGCTGCCGTGACGCCGATCCAGGGCACGAGCGGATACGACGCAAAAACAACGTGTTCCGGACTGTTGAACACGAAACCCGGTTGGTGCACAATCGACCACAGGGGACCCGAGAACGCCGCGCCGTCGAGCAGGTTGTGGGCCGCCATCATCACCACCCCAATCGTCGCGACCGCAAATGTCGGCAGATGGACGAGCGCCGCGAGCGTGATCATCGCCCAGCCGAGTGCCCACAAGACGAGCAGCATCGTCACGCGAAAGTCAACGTTGAACTGATACGCGACACAGCGAACGATCACGAGCTCGAGGACGATCAGCCAGAGCCCACGTGTCAACAGAAAGCGGGACAGTTCGCTGACAGACTTCCGCCGCAGCGACAAGTACGCGCCCGTGCCGGTGAGGAGAAAGAAGACCGGGGCGCAAAAGTGCGTGATCCAGCGCGTGAAGAACAGCGCCGCCGTGGTGGTGCCGAGATCGGTCGGGTTCTGTCCCGGTATGCCGAAGAAGTCGCGCGTGTGATCGAGCGCCATGATGATCATGATCACGCCACGCACGACATCGACAGATTCGATGCGGCTGCGACCCGTCAGCGGTGCACTAGTCGTCCGTTGAGTTTGCGTCAACATGTTTGGCTATCGTCACGTCAGGTGAACGCGGACAACCGATCAAGCCACTCGCCGAGCAAGTGCTGCTCCGCCGGCGAGAGCACAGGCGGCGCGTCCGCTAGCACCGCACGCAGCGCAACAGCGCGCGCGGCCACACGATGGGCTCCAGGTGCGCCGTTGGCCACGCCATTCACCGATGGTGCAACCGTGATGGCGTCGAGCACCGCCTCGCGCGTGCTCTCGGAAAGCCGAGGGTCGCGCTGGTCGACGGGTGTTGCAATGAGGGACAACGTCACGCCGCGGCAGGCGGCGGAAATCATTCGCGCGGCATGCGCGACACCCACACCCAGTCGCCCAGACTCGGCAACGCGCGCCACCAGACCGTGCAGGATCGCTTCCCCTTCACGCTTGGCTGGACTATCCGCCAGTCTGGCCGGCTCGCTGAAAATGAGCAAATACGCGGCCGGGTTGGCGAGTCCGAAGGCGACGTGCTGCTCCCACCCGCGACGTAAATCCTCAATGGGATCATCGGTGCGGTCGACCACCCGCTTCTGCCGCACATAATCCGAAAGCGCAGCGCCAGCGACCGCGTCGAGCAGCCCCTGCATGTCGCCGAACTGCCGGTAGATCGTCGGCGCCTGAACCCCGGCCGCTGTACTCACGGCCCGCGTGGACACAGCATCACGCCCACCACTCGCCAGTAACTCGGCTGCTGCGCGAACGATGCGGGCCCGGACTTCCAGCGGTTCTGCGGTCATAAAATCAAAGCTAACAGCGAACTGTTAGCGGTATTGCGTTAGCGTCGATAACTTTATACTGTATTCATCGATAACAACGCGCCGACTCTATCGGTCAGCGGCCAAGGCCATCACAAGGGGATTCGTATGACCAATCAGCACCAGCTCGGCGGCACCTTCACATTCCCGAATTCATCGACGACGGTGCGTCGCGTGGGGTACGGCGCCATGCAGCTCGCCGGCCCGGGCGTGTTCGGACCTCCGCGTGATCCGGACGCTGCGGTCGCCGTGCTGCGCGCTGCCATCGCTGCCGGCGTCAATCACATCGATACCAGCGACTACTACGGTCCCCATGTCACGAACCATCTCATCAAGCGCGCGCTGCATCCGTATCCCGACGACCTGACCATTGTCACCAAAGTCGGCGCTCGCCGCGGTGCGGACAAATCGTGGATGCTGGCCAATAGCCGGCAGGAACTCATCGACGCCGTGCACGACAATCTGCGTCATCTCGGACTCGACGCGCTGGATGTGGTGAACTTTCGCATGATGGGCGCGGGCCACGGACTTGGCGAGGGATCGTTAGCCGAGCAGATCACGACGCTCGCGGAACTCAAGGCACAGGGGCTCATTCGTCACATCGGTTTGAGCAACGTGACGCTGCAACACGTGGCGGAAGCGCAGACCATCACCGACGTGGTGTGCGTGCAGAACATGTACAACCTCGCGCACCGCAATGATGACGCGCTTGCGGATGCACTGGCGGCCCAGGGCATCGCCTACGTGCCGTTCTTTCCGCTTGGCGGATTCACCCCGTTGCAATCGTCGGTGCTGAATGACGTGGCCACGCAGTTGCGCGCCACGCCAATGCAGGTGGCGCAAGCATGGGTGCTGCAGCGCGCACCGAACATGTTGCTCATTCCCGGCACGTCGTCGGTTGCCCACCTGCACGAAAATCTCGCCGCGGCGACACTGCACTTGTCGGCAGACCATGTCGAAACGCTGAACGCTATCGGTGCGGGTGCCGCTTACGCCACGTGAAGGACGTGCGTACCGCCGTCCTATGCCCTCGGCTATGTGACGGCGCGCGCCAGTGGCACCAGAATCTCGATTGACTCATACGGGACCAGCACATCGCCGGCATCCGTGCGGTGCCCGACCCTTCCGCGCGGCGGCAACTTGGGCTGCGGCTGCCGTGAACACAGCGCCGCGACCCGATACCTCGATGATGGCCTTCATGCTGCCTCCCATCGATCGACGTCTGCCTGGAAGTCTGCAAGCAGCTGCTCGACCGAGGTGAATGAGTACTCGAACTCCTGGTCGCCCAGGTGGCGGTGATCGCCTTTGCCACGCTCGTTGTCGTATCGGACTCGGCGGATGCCGTCCGCACCGAACCACGTCGCCGAGCGCCGCCAGCGGCCTATTGGTGGTGAGCAAGAGCGGGCGGCCGGCGGGTTCCGAGCCAGGCGACCGACGTCCGATGGTGATTGTGCAAACGGACACCTCCATCGTAAGCGCTATCCGTACGGTCATTGCCGTCGCCCTGACAACGAATCCGACGCGAGCGGCGGCCCCCGGCAACGTGCGGGTGCCGGCTCGGGAGTCAGGCCTTCCCACCAACTCGGTAGCGAACATCTCGCAGATCGTGACCGTCCACAAGAATTTCCTCGAGACAAAATGATGTCGCCGGCGTCGGAACGATGATGGACCGCGACGCAACTCGAGCTACCCATGGTGGCGTCGGTGACGCTGAAGACGCCGCAGCACTCTCGAGCGGAAAGCCATGACGTCCATGAACCGCAACGCCCCGCGACCAGAAGACGTCGCGCTCCTGATTCTGCACATTCGCGCAAACACCGCGATGCCTTCAAGGTCATAGTTTGTGACCTTGAAACGAGGCAGCAACATTAAGTACCTGCCGTACGCCTTTACCGAACAGGGTGTGGCGATGCTCTCGAGCGTGCTCCGTTCGCCCCGGGGCATCGAGGTCAACATCGCGATTATGCGGACGTTTGTTCAGCTGCGCCGCCTCATGGACTCCAATCGAGACCTCGCATGGAAGATCGAGGCGCTCGAAGCGCGGTATGACGAACAGTTCGCCATGGTATTCGACGCCATCAAACGGCTCATCGCCGATCGGCGGAGTTGCAACCGCGGCAGAATTCTCGAGCGGACGAAGATGAAGGGTCCATGAACCGCATCGCTCTGCGAAAACAAGATGTCGCACTCCTGATTCTGTCTTTAGGGTCACAGTTTGTGACCTTAAAGCGCGGAAGCCACCTGAAGTGCCTCGCATGGAAGATTGCCGCGCGAACGCGAGGGGTGTACAATAGACGTATGCCCCGCATGCAGGTGTATCTCCCCGCCGATCTGTACAAGGTGCTCAAGTCACGCCGACTCCCGGCGTCAGAGCTCCTGCAGCGAGCGGTGCGGTCTGAGCTCCGCCGACTCGAACTGTTGGCAGCAACGGATCGATACGTAGACAAACTCGTGGCGCGCGTCGGCACACCGACCACACGGGATCAGCGGCGAGCGTCTGCCATTGTGGAACGGGTCGGTGCTCGCCCGAAGCGCAAAGCCGGGTGAGCGCCACGCTCGTGTTGGACTCTGGCGGTGTGAGCCGCCTGGCGGAACAGTCGCGCGCTGCCGCCGCACTGATTCTGGCCTTTCGTGATGCCGACCTCTGGCCCCCGCTTGTACCGTCGATGGTGCTCGTCGAGAGCCTGCAGGGCCACCTCGGGCGCGATGCACCGACGAACCGCTTCCTCAAGACGTGCGATATCGTCGAGGACGTCACCGAAGGCATCGCACGGCGCGCAGCGTACCTTCGGACTCGCGCGCGCTGCGGGTCGGCGGCAGACGCGGTTGTCGTCGCGATGGCCGAACCCGACGGCACCGTGCTGACGTCGGACCCCAGAGACCTGGAAGCGCTCGCCGAGTACGCGATCGGGGTCTCGGTCGTCATCGCGTAACTGCGCAACACATGCGCTGACGATCGAGCCAGCTCCGTCGCAAAAGTGTGATGATGGCGTCCGCGCAATTGGCCAGCGCATCCGTGGAGATCCACGCGTTTCAGGACTAGCAGCAACACTAGTTTGCGTGTTCGCGTTGCTCGGTTACAGCAGCAGCTCGAAGTAGAGGAGCGGAACGCTCTTGTAGTCCTTGCCTCCGCGCGCCTCAAATCCGCACGCGGCATAAAACCTGCCCGCGCCCGCCTCGGCGTCGTACGCGTCCAGCCGGATGGCGTTGGCCGGCCAGTTGCGAGCAGTGAGGCAGGCATCGGTGAGCGCTAGGCGCCCCCACCCCTGGCGCTGACTCGCAACCGCGACCGCCATCCCGGTGAGATAGAGCGGCCGCGCGACTGGCGTGAAGTAGGCCACATCGATCGCCCACGGCTTCTTCTTTGCCAGACGAAGCGTCGTGATGATGCGCCGACCGATACACCCGACGCGGATGCGCGCGTGACGAAAGGCGAACGCAACGCCGCGCTCTGTAGTGACGCCCGACCAATGCCCATCGCCGAAACGTGCGGTCAGGGCACCCGCGGTGGTGTTGAGCAATGCGGCAATGTGCGGGACATCGTCTTCAAGTGCATCGCGAAATCGCAGGGACTCGGCAGATGGCATTGGTGATCCGTTCGGCGCTGTGCGGGTGTCTTCGCTACTACCAAAGACCGGGTTTCACGAAACACGCCGCCGCACACGGGCGAACAGCATGGCCACAACCAGCGCGACAACAAATGCGGGGAGCGCTGTGATGATCGGCCATATCACGAGCGACAACACGAGCAGGAGCGAATGCTGTTGTGGTGCGACCACCTGTGCGTGCACGTTGGCGGCAGCGGCGAGACCAAAGGCGCCAAGGCCAGCGGCCAGCGCGCCGTGCACCGCGGTGGTCGTTGGCGACGTGCGGCGCTGCACCTGTTCGTAGACGATGTGCCCGCCGAACGCGATGGCGCTCACAAGCCACGCGGCCCATCGCCAGGCAACAACGGCATCATGCGTTGCGGCGCGACCAGCAAGCGCACCAAAGACCAGGCCGGCCATGAGATAGACGACAGCAAGTCCCACCACGACGCGCACGACACTGCTCTTCATAGGGAAACATGGCCTCGGGATCGCGCGAAGGCGACCGATGCATGCGTGGTGCGCGACAAACTACGGACCACTTTACAGTGCAAAGCGTACACGTCAAGGAGCGTCGCCGCTATGGACGCTGCGCGGCGGGCGGCAAATGCAACGGCGCGATAGCCTTGCATCCGTGGCAGTCTCCATCGTTAGGCTTCACCGTACTTTGACACGAATTCGTTCGGAATGCCGTATCTACTGCGCCGAGTCTGGATGTACGTACGACACACATCCAATCTTCATCATAATCCGGACTCTCCGTGGCGCGACCTCACGATTTTCGAACCACGTTCCGCATCGCGGTCCTGCTGGCCGCCGGAACCAGTTGTGGCGCTCAGGTGACCGAGACTGACGCGCGCTCGATTCGCGGGACGTTCGTCAGCGATTCCGTCACCTTCGGCTATACGATGGATATACCGCCGGGGAAAGGTCCGTTTCCGGTTTTCGCGTTTGTGCATGGTTCCGGGCGCACGACGCGTGATGAGATGCTCAATATCCTGCCGCAGTTCCTGACCCGCGGGTTTGCCGTCCTGCGCTACGATAAACGCGGTGTCGGGGAATCGGGCGGCCTCTATGAAGGTGTGGGTCCACTCAATTCGCCGCGTGTGATTCCGCAACTCGCGCGCGATGCACAGGCGGCGTTCGCTACGGCCTGCAGTGCGCCCAATATCAATCGGCAGCGTTGTGGCTTTTTTGGCGCGAGCCAAGCGGGCTGGGTCATTGCCGAGGCGCTGTCCAATCTCCCGTCAGCGGCATTCGCCGTGATATTTTCGGGCACAACGTCAAGCGTCGGACGCGAAATCGCATACTCCAACGTGGTCGAAACTGGAGGGGGAACGATTGATTCGGCGTACGCGGTGTGGGCGGCGTATACCGGCCCCGAAGGCTACGATCCAGCGGCCGCACTCGCACAGGGGCACACGCCGATGCTGTGGTTGGTTGGTCTCGACGATCATTCAATTCCCTCCCGAACCACGGTGACGTTCCTGCATCAACTCGCCGCATTGGGCCATCCGTTCACCGTGCGCGCCTTCGAAGGGTATGGGCACGGACTTGGCCCGCTCATTTGGCCAGCCATCGACGACTTCTTCCTGACACCGCCCGTCGCCCGCGACGCCGTGGACAGTCACGGCAACCGCCGCAGTCCGTGACGTCCTCGTCTACCGTGACGTGCTGAAGGCCACCCGGTCGAGTGCTGCGCTGCTCGCGCTCGCTGCGCTCGCGCTCGTTTCGGTCACCGCGCTCAGTCTCCAGGCCTGGTATGCATGGGAGCAGCAACGTCTGGCCGACGCGCGCATGCGCGACAACATTGCGGTCATTGCGACGAGGAATTTCACATCGCGCGTTGGCGTCGTCATTACCAACTATGTCGGGGCGGCGCTTGAGCCGTTGCAACAGCAATCGCTCGACGAGCGCCAGCTTCGCGCGCGGCTGCATGACGTGCGCGACTCGCTCGCGCAGTGCGCGTGCCAGACACCATTTCAGATTGCCAGTATTCGTGTCGTCGATACGGCGGGCGTCGCGTTCGACGGCGCAGCGAGCGTTGACAGCACGTCGGCCTTCGGCGCGCGCGTGCGACGTGCTGCGCGCGATGACTATCTGCAGGTGTACTTCGTCGAACGCGGAACGGTGGCCGCCATCCAACGCCTCCGCCGGCCTCGCGCCCAGCGCGTACTCATCGCCGAAGTGCGTTTGCAACCGAACAATCTGGCTGACCGTGTGCTACCGTACGCGATCGATTCCATGGGGCCCCTCGTGCCTCGCGTCCTCACCGGGCGTTCCGACAACCGGAGTGCGTTCGCGTTTGTGGTGCGTCATGGTGCGGATACGTTGTACAAAAGCGCCACCGTGCCCGATACCCTCCACATGGCGTCCCAGAATTTTGGAGCAGACTCTGCGATCACGTTCACGACCGTGACGAGTAGTACTTTCCCCCTCCCTTCGGTCGCGCGCGCGCCCAACGGCGCGACACCGGTGCTGGCCCTCGCCCTTGCCACCGTGCTAGCGGTCGTCGCCAGCACGGCGCTCGCCCTGCGCAGTGCACAGCTCTCGCGAATGCAAGGTGATTTTGCGGCGTCTGTCTCGCACGAACTGCGAACGCCGCTGACTGAGATTGTGCTCTTTGCTGAACTGCTTGAGTCGGGGCGCGCCACAACCCCGGCTGATGTACAGGATGCGGCGCGACTGATCAGAACTGAAGCGCGACGATTGCATCACATGGTGGACAACGTGTTGCACATGAATCGCGGAAGCGCCAGTGCGTTTCCGATCGCGCTTCGGTCGCAGCGGGTGCATCAGTTGCTTGATGATGTGCTGGAGGGATTCGAACCGATCGCCGCGCAGCGCGAGTGCGTCGTCGACCTGCAATGCACGGACAACGCGGAGTGGCTGGTTGATGCGAGTGCGCTGCGGCAAGTGTTGCTCAACCTGTTGGATAACGCGGTGCGGTATGGGCCAGAGCAGCAACGCATTCACCTGCGACTTGCGCGCGCCGGAACGTTCGGGGTGATCGAAGTCGATGATGGCGGTCCGGGTATCCCTAAGCGAGATCGTACGCGCGTGCTGGAGCCCTATGTGCGACTGGAGCGCGATGTGACGCGGGCACGAACCGGCACAGGCCTTGGACTCAGCGTCGTGAGCGTGCTCGTGCGCCAAATGCATGGACGAATCACGATCAGCGCCTCCTCGCGCGGCGGTGCGCTTGTCGCCGTTTTCCTGCCCCTGTCTTCGCCCACGTAGGTCGCGAACGCATGTCGAGAATTCTCATCGTCGAGGACGCGCGTCCGATCGCGCAGGGCATTCGCGTCGCGCTTGAGCACGATGGATATGAAGTGCGCATCGTGGCCGATGGCGCCGAGGCGCTGGACACCATCCGCCGCTGGATGCCGCGCTTTGTGATATTGGATTTGACGCTGCCGAGCATGGATGGCATTCACGTGTTGCGCACGATTCGCAGCGAGGGGCTGACAATGCCGGTGTTGATTCTATCCGCACGTGTGACGGAGTTGGACCGGGTGCGCGGATTACGGGCGGGTGCTGACGACTATCTGATTAAGCCCTTCAGTTTGGACGAACTGCTGGCGCGCATTGAGGCGCACTTTCGTCGCGACGCGTATCAGTTGGCGGGTCGACCGCAGTCTGGACCCGACGCGGATCTCCAGTGTGGCAAACTCAAGGTCACTGCGTCAACGCGCATCGCGTCGTATGCTGATGCGCCACTGCATTTGCGTCCCCGCGAATTTGATTTGTTGCACGCCCTTGCCCGACGCGCGGGTGAGGTGATCACGCGCACCGAGCTGCTACGCGAAGTGTGGGGGTACGAAGTCGAAGTGGAAAGTCGAACCATTGATACGCATGTTGTTGAGCTGCGCCGCAAACTGCGCGAGGCGACCGGCGCTGCGACGATGATTCTGACCGTCCGCAAAACTGGCTACCGACTGTTGACCTCAGCGGAGTGAGTCGTCGTGACCCGTCACCGCACTACCGTGTCGTCCGTGGGTCGTCGCGTGATGTCCGTCACCCACGTTGGTACCACGTAGTCCGTGGCGGGCTCAAACAGACCCGGCGCATGCGTCACGTTCAGACGCACGTTGCTGTACTCCTCGAGCTGGATGCGCTTTCCGTTTTGCCAGCTCTCGACACGTCGCTCGCCCCATCCCTTGCCCGTCCGTTCGTATCCACTAATGCGGTCCTCGATCATGCCACCAGCAGACGGTTGAACGACGCGCACAGGCAACAGTCGCGCCTTCTCAATCCACAGTTGCGCCGACGTGGTGTCACCGGCGTTCGCACCAATCACGAACACTGGCGTGCCCTCCCACATGGCCTCGTGCGACTTGCTCAAGTCGTAGCCGAGCGCGCGCAATCGCGCGATGGTGGTGTCGGGCGGGAGAAAGTGCACGTCGTACAAGACGAGCAGCAGCGGATGCACGAATGGCCCACCACGGCCGCGTCGCGCGTTGCGATAGTTGTAGATGGAATCGGCACGAAAGAGCATGGCGCGTCCGGCGGGCGGGGTTGCGATATCGATGCGCAGCTTGCCGGGCAACTCACCAGCCTCGTACCAAGTTTCGATGCGGCCGTCCGCGAGCGTAGTCTTTTGCTCAAATGTAAAGGTGCTGACCCATGCGCCTTGGTACTTCTGATGCATCTGTCGAATGACGTCCTCCCCAGGTGCCGTGGAGGATGCAGTGACAGCGATCGTGAGGAGCACGGGTGCGAGGCAGCGCATGAATCGATCTCGGGGCGTATTCAACGTGATTGACTACGGGCGGGCGCCGCGAAACAGAGGATGAGCACGCCGGTCAGCAGTGGCCAGACAATGGGGACGTCGGTTGGATACATCATTTTCGATGGATACATCTCAAACGCGGCAACATTACGTGTATTGATCATGTCGAGTTCCTCGTCGAGTGCGCGATGGCGATCGATTGGTGTGTTTCGCGCGAACATGCGGACCAACTCACATGCCCTTCTTTCGCGATATCGACCACACGTACGTGGCGACCACACGTGCACGTTCATCGGTCAAGTTCATCGGACCTCCACGCGGATTCATCGCGAACGTATGCGACTTGTCTTTGATCGCGTCTGCGGACACACCGCGAATGATCGTCGCGACAATCTCGTCGAACGTCCCGCTGCTCTGGATCCATGGCCCCGCGACTAAGCTTGGCCCCCGCGGTGTGCCGAGGCCGCCCACGGCATGGCACCGCCAGCACGCTCCTTTGTTGAACAACGAATCACCGAGCGCGACAACAGCAGGTGTCATTTCACTTGCTGACGGCCCGGCAAGACTCGCCGCCGGCGTGCTCACCGCCACCGACATGCGCGGCTCTGCCGCATTCGTGACCGCGCGGTGGCACGCCGTGAATGCGAGTGAGGCGAAACAGACTGAGACTACCGACCGACAACGTGAGCGATATGGCATTTCGTGTTTCGATGGAGGTCGTGAGATGATCGAGCGCCCGACTTACGGCCGCTGTGCAAGTATGCCCGATTGCGCGCGCCTCGCATGAGGCTCCACACATCTCTGACACGACAGGCTGCCTGGTGCGTCCGGTTCGCTCGCTGGCGCGACAAATCGCTTACGATGGTGGCCGGCTCGGCCGTGAACGATTCAGCGTATTCACGATTGTTTGACACGAATTCCGATGAGCGGTGGTTCCGAATGTGGCGAGTCCTGCCCTACGTACGACCACACCGCTGCCGGATCTCACTCGTGACACGACAACACCCTGTGCGCAAGGGCCGCCGCCGCTGGCCCGCCGGCACGTACCCTGCATCGACTCGCGTTCGACCAACGATCAGGAAGAATCCTGCTGTTTGGTGGAATGGTTGGCGAGCGTATGTTCGGTGACACGTGGGCGTGGGATGGCATACGGTGGACACAGCTTGCGGCGACTGGTCCGTCGGCGCGGGCGATACCTGCATTCAGCGCTGACCCATCCACTGGTGGGGTGCTGCTGTTCGGCGGAATGGATCGGTTGAACGACGCCGACGAACCCAGACAGCTCGGCGATACGTGGCTCTGGAACGGTACCCGCTGGGATTCTGCGCGCGTTAGTGGACCGCCGGCGCGCGATCATGCCATCGCGGCTGCGGATTTTGTCCTGCGCGCTGTTGTCATGCACGGAGGAGCATCGACTCCGAACGGCCCACTGAGCGACACGTGGCGCTGGAATGGAACAACGTGGGCACACATCGCTAACGGTCCGAAACGCGCCGGACACGCAATGACAATGCGCGGTTCGCACAACACCATGACCCTGTTCGGCGGGTTCGATGCAACCGGTCCGTCGTCGCTCAACGAGTTCTGGGTGCTTGATGGTCCCACGTGGACGATGCACCACGCACCTCCGATGAATCGGTGAGGCCTCGCGGCAGGAACGCCGCTATGCGCTGCCCGGTCCGGCGCGCATCGTGGAATCGACCGCTTCGAGAAAGGTCCGATCTCTGCTCGGCACCTGGTGAGTCGTCCTTCTGCGCGCAATTTCAATCCCGGTAACGCGGCCCTTCTACTGGGGCGCCGTTTTATGGGTGGGGCAAGGGGCTAGACGCGAGATACTCGAATACGACGAGGGTAGCGAATGCCACCAGTCCGGCGCTCAGTTGCAGGGCAAGCACTATGCGTGCTTGCGCCGGCGATTCCGGCAACCATCGCAATGCGAAGAACACGACGATGGGGACCTGACAGACCATGAGCAGTTGAAAGAGGTGCGCCGAGGTCCCTTCGTCGGTGTCCTGCACCAGACCATAGCGAGCGACGTGTACGACGATGAGCAATAGCGCCAGCAGCGACATCACAATCGGCGCGATCGCACTGGGTATCTTCATTACCGAGCGACCCATCTACCCTCCGTCGTTAGACAAACGTCAACAAATAGTAAAGTACTTCATACTACAAAAGCCCGGCGGGAGTCTGCGCTCGCAAGTGAACCGGTGACGCCGGCGCATCTACCTCCGGAATCTCTCCACATACACCAAATCGTCATTCTTCGCCCTGCGGCGTTCGTGTTTCCGTCGCTACGCTCGGATGCAGCGGAACACCGAGGGCGAGCATCGCGAGTCGAGAAGCTGTCATGTCGCCTCGGGAGAAGTGGTACTCCTTGGACGCGACGACTGCCGGAGTGGTTGCGTCTGCAGGCGACGGGCGACGCTTTCGCTGGTACGTTTCCCAAGAGAGCAATGACTGAGCACAGTCCGACTGCGCGCTCGAGTCACTCATCCTTGAACATACTGACGATCGCGACGCGTTGACTGTCGCAAGGAAGGGATTCGTTGACCGCTCAAACATCCATCATCTGCAACGGCGCGGCCGTCGACGCAATCCTGTGCTCCTCCGTGCCCGCGCACGCGCAAGGCACACCGCGCGCGCTCATGCCCATCGATTACGTGAACTCCGCCGAATTTGGCTGGCTGCAAAAGCGTGTACATGCGAGCCGCGTGGTCGACGATATGTCGCAGCC
>JANMKU010000386.1:0-9916 GCA_031372205.1 Gemmatimonadaceae bacterium
GCGACCTTTGCCGTGTAACCGGACAGGAAGTAGTACATCGCCTGTTCCGGCGTGAGCTTGGCGATCGGTGGCAGCACGCCGAATGCATCAGCCGTCAGAAAGACGACGTTCTTCGGATGACCACCGCGACCACTTGGCACGTGATTGTTGATGTAGTGCAGCGGATACGACGCGCGCGTATTCTCGGTGATCGACTGATTCGCAAAATCCACCTGACGCAACGGCTCCGTCAGTACGACGTTCTCGAGCACGGTGCCAAACATCTGCGTGGTGCGATAAATGTCAGGCTCGCCCTCGGCTGAGAGATTGATCACCTTGGCGTAGCAGCCGCCTTCAAAGTTGAACGTGCCCGTTGACGCCCACCCGTGTTCATCGTCGCCGATCAATCCGCGCTCTGGATCTGCCGACAGAGTGGTCTTGCCGGTGCCGGACAGGCCGAAGAACAGCGCGGTGTCGCCGTCGGCGCCGATGTTCGCCGAGCAATGCATCGAGAGCACACCCTGCTTGGGCAGCAAGTAGTTCATCACCGCGAACATCGATTTCTTGAGCTCGCCCGCGTAGCGCGTGCCACCGATCAGAATCGTGTGTTCGGCGAGATTGAGTACGATGAATGTGCTGGTGCGGGTGCCGTGTCTGGCGGGTTCGGCTTTGAACTCCGGTGCATGATACACCGTAAAGTTTGGCGCGAACGTGGCGAGCGCGTCGAGCTCAGGGCGAATGAACATGTTGCGAACGAAATTGGCGTGCCATGCGTTCGGCAGCACGTATCGGACACTCAGTCGCGTCGCGGGGTCCGCGCCGCAGAACAGGTCTTGCACGAACAACTCGTCAAGCCCATTCAAATACTGCTGCACGTCCGCCTTGAGCAATGCATAGTGGTCTGCCGTGATCGGCTGATTCACCTTGCCCCAGTCGACATCTGCCTCTGAGCCGGGCTCCTTCACCACGAACTTGTCGTTTGGTGACCGGCCCGTGTGTGGTGACGTGACGGCAACGAAAGGCCCCATGTCGGCGATACGTCCCTCGCCGCGGCGAACCGCGGCCTCAACCAGTTCCGGCGCCACGAGATTCCAGTGCACCTGTCCGGTTGGGGAGAGTCCTTGCGGTTTCAGTCCGTCGGCGCTCTCGCGGTGCGCACTGGAAGCGTGGTTTGTCGGTGACGTCATCGGCACGACCCTCTATTGAGAACGATCAGCGGGTGCGGTCCCCGCGGGTGGGCATACGGTGAGCGGTCGCTGCCGCCGTGTGAGATTGGACGGCAGTACGATCGATCGGGAAACATGTTCGGGGGCACTGAACGCCTCAAGCAGGGAACCGCCCTGACGCGAAGAAAAGTTCGGCAACTTATCCTAGAGCGTCAGTGCGGCGCGTTGGCCGAGCAGGTACCTGAGCGTCTTTATGTCGGCCGCACCTGGACTGTCCACTTGCGGGGCGCCGAACATCAGGTCCGCCGACCGGTCGCTGTGACCACCAATGCCGAGTGCATGCCCGAACTCGTGCATGACCAATCGACCGTACGCGGCCTGGTCTGTGGCGCGGCCACGATCAACCCGTATGATGACGGAAGCGGCGGCCAGAGTGCCCGACGTCAGCGCAAAATGTTGCGCGACGGCCGGGGCCGTGGCGGAGGGACAGAGGTAGGTGTATCCCGCGGAACCCTGCGGATCGAAGGCGCACGTACCGGGCGCAATTGGCAGTGCACTGGCGCGATCGTACACGATGATATTCGCATCATCAATGCGCGTCGTCATAGCCAGCGAAAACTCGCCGAACGTAGGCACGTTGTTCCAGACGGCAATCGCCTGTCGGACGGCCAAGGGCAGCGACGTCGCGCTTGTCGCACTCTCGTCCGACACCCACACCTGAATCACGCGGCCGGTGGGCCAACGATAGAGGACTCCGCGCGACAGCGTCGTTGGGTCATAGGCGAAGGTGGGGCGCGGCGCGGTGGGCGCGTCGCAACCGCCGACAAACACACAAACGGCTGTGGCAACGGCGACACCGCGTATGAGAATCGTACGCGGCGTGATCATCGCGTGATCCGCAGTCCGGCGCTCAAGCGGCGCACCCACCCACTGGTCGTGATCGCATTCACAGCGCTGGCGTCAAGTCGCACGATGCCGTAGCGCACGACGAGCATGGGTGCGCGCTGTTGTGAGCGTGCGCCACCGCCACCGCCACCGCGGTGCAACGCAATGCCCACTTCGGCCAGTGGAGCAACTCGGGCGGCGTCACGGAAGGGAGCGATCTCACGCGCACCGCTGACCACGGCGACGCCGCCGGCGATCTCAACGGCGAGTGGTGAGCTGGCCGACCCGATCGGCATTGCGGCGGCGCCGAGGAGGTCGAGTTCCGTGAGCGTCCCGCCAGACCACCGGACATCGTTCTCCGACAACGACAACGCGTGGGCCCCGAAACGTGCGGCGAGGCCGAACGCGGCGCCAGACATCAGCAGGCGTCGTCCATTCAACCCGAGAAAGACGCCCGCCGATGTGCGCACGGTCGGATTCGAACTACCGACGAGCCACTCGCTGCCCAGAACGCCACCCACTTCGCCCGACGTGCTCCAATGCTTTGCGTCCGCACGCGCGGGCGATACAGGGGTCCTCGTCTGTCCCGCCGCCGTTTGCGCGATGGTGCACACAAGCAGCAGGGCTCCCGTCGCGAAGTTGCGCAGCAGGCGGAGCATGCGGCCATCCGTTGCAGCGGCTTCGTCACCCTTCGGCGTTTCGATGATCTTGGGAATCAACGCCAGCCGTTCATCCGTCATGATGCGCCGAAATGGATCGGCACCAATCGTCCCCTCGGCAATCAATTCATGCCGATCGAGATGTGAACCAAGTTTTGCTTTGGAGTCGTTGAGGTGGAGACAGCGGAGCTGCGGCAGTCCCAGTACATCATCAAACTGCGCCATGACACCGTCGAAGTCCGACACGAGATCGTAGCCCGCCGCCCACACGTGGGCGGTGTCGAGGCAGACGCCAACACGCTGTCGCAGCGCACTCGGAATCGCCTCCAGGAGAGCCGCCATTTCGTCAAACGTCGAGCCGAGGACTGTACCCTGGCCGGCGGTCAACTCCATGAGCAGACGCGTGTCGCCAGGCTCCGCCTCGAGCGCCATCGTTATGGCCTCAGCATTGCGCGCCAGTCCACTAGCCCGGTCATCCATGTAGTTCCCAGGATGCGACACGAGGGCATCGAGGCCGAGCGCATGACACCGGCGGAGCTCCGCACGAAAGCTCTCAATCGATCGCTCGCGCAGCACCGGGTCAGGCGACGCGAGGTTGATGAGGTACGAGTCGTGCGCGCAGCTCCAGCGCACGTGTGTCTGGTGCATGGCGTTGCGATATCGATCCCCTTCCACGCCGTCGATCGCACGTTCCAACCAACGATTGGCCTGCTTGGTGAAGATCTGCGTACCGGTCGCGCTGATCTCTCGTGCGCGTGACGCGGCCTCCCATGTGCCTCCCGCAACGCTCACATGGGCACCAAGGGGCGCGCGATCGGCACCAGGGTCACCCGCGTCCACACCGGACGCTGGAGTCGCCGCGGAATTCATCGCCTGCTTCATGGCTTTCTTCGTTGGCATGTCTGGTTGATCGGGGACGACTACCGTTTCTGCGCGCGAAGCCACGTCAGTGGATCGACCGCGCGACCCTTCGGTCGCACTTCAAAATGCAAGTGCGGGGGCAGCTCCGGATCGGTCGCACCAACCGTACCGATCACTTGTCCTTTTGAAACGGCCTGTCCCTTTTGGACATCGATGCGCTCAAGCGATCCGTACACCGAGTAGTCGCCGCCACCATGCTGCAAGATGACGGTCGGGCCGTATGTCCCCACGACGTCGGCGAGAACGACGACGCCCGCCGATACGCTTCGCACCGACGCACCCTCGGCGGCACCAATCCCCATGCCATTCCAGCTCGTCTTTGTATTGTTCGGGCTGACGACCACACCAAATCGATAGAGGATCGCGCCGTCAACAGGCCAATCGAGTCGGCCAAGGTCCGCGGTACCGATCGTGGATTTGGGCGCCGGGCGCGCGTTTGGCGCCGCTTCGGCGCGTCGCCTCGCGACTTCAAGTGCGGCGATCACGCCACTGAGCCGAGCCTCGTCCCGCGCAATTTGCGCCAGTCGAGCTCGCGCCTGTGCCTCGCTGCGCTGGACCACGGACAGGTTACGCTGGCCCTGCGTCTCCTCTGTACGCAGACGCGCAACCTCGCGAGCCTTCTCCGTGCGGTTACGCAACAGCTCAGTTTGCAGTCGCACCAGCAGTTGTCGTTGCGTTGCAATTTCGTTGCGCAGCGCCTCAACGCGAAGCACCAATGCGCGATCATTCAGGGTGAGCTCGTGCAGGTATCGATAGCGCGCGACGAGCGACGCGAATGATTCGGCCGAGAGCATCGCTTCCACATCATACAGGCTGCCGCGTTTGTAGATCTGCACCATGCGGCGCCGCAGAATGTCCTGCTTCTTCGCAATTTCCTGTTCGGCGCGTTGCAACCCAACGTTGGCCTCGGCCAAATCGCTTTTGATGGTCTCGAGTTGCCGATCCAGCGCCCGCACGAGCCGTGCGGTCGCGAGACGCTGATCCTCAAGAATCGCGACTTCTTCGGTGATTGTCTCGGCGCTGCGCTGCAACTTCTGCATGCGCTCTTCCAGACCAGAACGCTCGCGTCGCAGTCGGTCTAGTTCGTCGCGTTGCTGGCGGAGTCGGGACTCGACGCCCGCGGCACCGCTGGGCGGCTGCGGTGGGACCATACCCGCTCGCTGCGCATGGGCGCTCGGCACCTGCAGGAGGATCACTGGCGACGCGGCGAGCAGCCCGTTCAGTAGGGCGAAACGCGTCAAGGCGCGGCAGTTCCAGGTTCGCCGAACTGCCGCAGTCACGCCTCTCGCCACGTCTGTCGCAGGTGGCGGCCAACCGAGAGCCAGCTCCCTACAAATCCAATCGCCGCGCCACTGGCAATCCCGAGCCCGATCTGCGCCGCAGAAAAGAAATCCGTGCTCACGAGCGAGCGGGAAATCATGCCGTTGGCGATCCACGCCAGTAGGGCCGCCAGGGCGCCGCCGATGAGGCCCTTGAGTGTGCCATCGATGATGTACGGGAGGCGCACAAACGCATTGGTCGCACCAACGAGTCGCATGATCTCGATCTCGCGCTCGCGCGCGAGAATCGCGACACGGATGGTCGCACCAATGATGATGACGGCGACGAGCGCGAATACCACGCCCAGTGCGGTACCGGCAACGCCGGCGATGGTGCGAATGCGATACAGCTTTTCCACCCACTCGCGGCCGTACCGTACGTCCTCAATCAGCGGCGAGCTGGCGAGCACGTCGGATACGCGCTTGAGCGTTGCGGGATCTCGCTGCCCATCTTTGAGCCGTAGTTCGATCGACCCCGGGAGTACCGAACCGTCCATCACGTCGCGAAACTCCGCCAGCTCGGTGCGCGCGCGCTGCAGCGCCGAGTCGGGACTGACATAGCCAACGTCCGCGACCTCGGGTTGCTTCTGCATGGTCTTGATCAGCGCATCGACGCTCGACTCGCGGGCGTTGTCCACGAGAAAGGCACGAATCTCAACGCGATCCTCCACGCTGCGCAGCGCGGAGCGAATGTTCAGCGCGACCAGACCGAAAAGCCCAAACGAGAATAGCGAGAAGGCGATCGTTGTGATGCTCAGCAAGGCGAGCAGAGGTGCGCGGCGGAACGCGAGCCAGACTTCACGCAGCGCGAGCGTCACGTGCGACCTCGCAAGTCGGCGACCAGGCGCGTCGCGTCAGTCCCGTCGAACACCAGCGCACCCTTATCCAGTTCGAGGAAGCGGAGGCCGCTCCATTCGATCAACGACACGTCATGCGTAGCCATGATGACCGCCGTGCCGGAGGCATTGATATCCCGCAGCAGCTGAAACACTCCGCGCGTGGCGCGATCATCGAGGTTGCCGGTGGGTTCATCGGCCAGCAAGACCGACGGATCGTTCACCAGCGCACGCGCAATGGCCACCCGCTGTTGTTCGCCGCCGGACAACTCGTGCGGCATGGTGGTGCCCTTCGACGCAAGGCCAACTTGTGTAAGGAGCCGGGCCACTTTCGGTCCGATGGTCGCACGCGATGCGCCGGTCACTTCGAGCGCAAACGCCACGTTGGCCTCCACCGAGCGATCGGGTAGCAATCGATAGTCCTGAAAGATGATGCCCAGCTGGCGCCGCAGTCGTGGCAACTCGCCCCCGCGCAGCGTCGTGCTTGAAAATCCTGCCACGCGGACATCGCCTTCGGTGGGTCGCTCTGCCATGGAAACCAGCTTGAGCAGCGTGCTCTTGCCGGCGCCGCTGTGCCCAGCCAGGAAAAGAAACTCGCCTTGTTCGAGCTCGAAGGAGACGTCACGCAAGGCACTCCCGTTGCGCGGATACTGCTTTGACACGTGCGCGAAGCGCAGGATCCTGGCCACGATTATCCCAGTGCGTTGGAGAGATCGGCGATGAGATCGGCCGGGTCTTCGAGTCCAATCCCAAGACGAACGCGTCCGTCACCATCAAACGACGGCGCGCCCTCCGCATGCAAGGCGCTGGCCACGGAATGTACGCCGCTGATCGACGCGGAGTTCGTAAATAGTCGCAGTCGGCTCACCAGCTGCGTCGCGCCCAGCACACCAGCTGCGACGTCAAGGCAGAGCGTACCACCGAACGACGAAAACAGCGTTGTCGCGAGCGCATGATCCGGATGCGTTGCCAACCCCGGATAGAGCACTGCACGAATCGTCGATTGTGACGACGCCCACTCCGCGATCTGCCGCGCACTGGCACTCTGTCGCTGTATGCGCTCGTGCGCGCCGTCCAGCCCGGACTGCAGCAAACGCAGGGATGATGCGGACGCCGTGTACCCCCAGCGCGTAGCCTTGACGCGCACCTCGTCGATGACCGTGCTGGTACCAGACACGATACCGGCACATGACGACGGGTCGCCGCTCAGGAGCATCGACGAGGTGTGCACAACGACATCGGCGCCATGCTCCAGTGGCCGGAACAGGATTGGACTCGCCAGCGTCGCGTCGACAACAAGCGCGATCCCAAGCTCCTGGGCGAGCATGCGTGTGGCTTGCATGTCGATGATGCGCAGGGAGGGCTCGACCGGTGATTCCAGAAACAACATGCGCGTGCTGCCGCGCGTCGCCCGTCGCCACGCGCGCGTCGCGTCCGGATCGATAAACGTGACTTCGACGCTGCAGTGCGGCAGTTCGTGCTCGAGAAAGTCTCGCGACGCGCCGCGCAGCCAACGGCTCGCGACCACGTGATCACCAGGGCGCAAGAGCGCCAGACACGTGCACGCGAT
Organism: Gemmatimonadaceae bacterium; assembly: GCA_031372205.1. Lineage (GTDB taxonomy): Bacteria > Gemmatimonadota > Gemmatimonadetes > Gemmatimonadales > Gemmatimonadaceae > Gemmatimonas. Next base: position 7,336 of record JANMKU010000386.1, read on the forward strand.
TGCACCCATGCCGCAGCCGAGTACCAGTGACGCGTCGGCCTGCTCCAGTGCCGCGAGTTGTTGCTCAACTTCGGCGGCGAGACTCAGGCGAACGCACCGCGGTCGGTGTCCAATTTGACGACGCGAATCACTTCCGAGACCGAGGCGCCGAGCACGTCACGCAGCACAACGGCTCCACGCGCCAAGGTCTCGTCGATCTCAAGCACGGCCAGTTCCTGACGGCGGTCGGTCACGATGCGGACCAGCTCACCGTCACTGATGAGGCGAATGGCCGCGTCGTCAGGACGCATGCGAATCATCGGCCCACGAGCCGCGTCTCCCGCGCGCGTGGCCAGGAAATTCACCACGAGCAATGGGGGAGTGAAGCCGCTGAATCCGCCGGGATTTCGCGCCGAACTGCCAGTAGGGCTCATGTCGACTCCATCATCGTGCTGGGTACACTGAAACCGTCCGTTCGGCGCATGACGAGCCGGCGGTGCTGCAATCGATCCAGTTGTGTGGACGCGGCGTCCGTTTCGCAGCCGAGCAAGTCGGCGACGTCTGTGGCCCAGAGGGGACCGTGGTCGCGCACCGTTTCCCAGTGCAGGCGTTCCGTCTCATCCACCGTGCCGAACAACTCCGCGACACCCTCATGCCACGAGACGAGCGCGAGCGCGTGGCGTTCGAGTACGGTCTCGATGGGATCAAGGTGCCCGTCGAGTATGCCACGAAAGAGGAGAAAACCCATCGGTCCATCATCGTCAGCGTAACGCAGAAGCAATTTCGCCACAATCTCATCAGCACACGAGAAATCGAGCAAATTGACCTGCGAGAAGTCGATCGTCGTCACCACGGGTGCGCCAATCTCCACGACCTGGCGCTCGATGGCGGTGCGCACAGCCACACCCGTGGAGCGTGTCACGAGATTGGAGTACAAGTCGCAGACGGTACCGCGGAGCACCGAGCTGACGTCGATGTGCAGGCTCACGAGGCGCGCCCACGCGGACGCGCTCGACCGTCGCTCGCCGCGCTGCTTTTCGCGCGAACCGGCGCGTCGCCAATTCGCTCTGGTATGGTGATCTGCATCTGCGCGCCAGGAAAAAACGGCAGCGTCTCGGTCATCGGTACATCTTCGTCCCACGGCGGGATGATGGCAATGCGCGCCGTACCGCTGCGCACCGACAGTTTGCCTTGCCAGCGTCCGACAAATCGCCGAATGCCAGCCAAACCCTGGCCACGCCCGGCGTCCCCGTGGCGAAAGCGACTCATGGCGCGCAACACGGCGTCTTCGAGCGCCATCGCGTCGTCCCAGCGATCACTGCGCCGATGCGCCGGTGCACTCTCCAGCGATTGACGAAACCCAACGCCGGCATCGCAGACGGCGATGACCACGACGCGTCGACCCAATCGCTTCGTGTACTTGTACGTTTGCACTGCCACCCACCCACCACGGCCCGCATGCTCAACGATGTTTTGGCATGACTCACTGAGCGTCATGCCAAACGCGCCGGTGATCGCTGTATCGAGCCCCAGTTGTCCGTGGAGGATGTCCGCCGCCTTTTGTTGAATACGACCGACGACGCCGTGCACATCATCGCTCTTGACGATTGGCGTGATCTCGAGCAGCACATCCGATTCATGCGTCTCACGCTGACGCGGCACACTGCCATGAAGCTCGAACAGGTCGTCGGCATGTCGGAAGAATCCTGCGCGTGACCAGTAGGACACCGTGTCGGGCTGCTCAGGAACCGCGAAGGCCATGCGTTCCTCTCGCGATTGTGCCACGCACAGCAATGCGGTCAGGCCGAACGGCGAGGCCCAGCGCGCATGTCGCGCATCCAGCAGGAGCTTCTCGCCGACCGGCGCCTGCGCCAGCTGTTCGACGACTTGCTCGAACGTCTGCTCATCGAGCGAGGGCGGCACGTTGATGACGGTGGTCACGCGCTGCTGAGCTCTCCCCGGAGGTGATTCGCCAGACCCGTCGCCCCGCGATGTTCGACGTTGCGAGACGCGGCCCGATTGGCGGCCGCAATTGCATCCGTCAACATATCACCGGCGAGTAAGCGGGAGAAATAGGTCGCCCCCCACACATCACCACAGCCTGTCGGATCGCCCGGACCATCCGTGCGCGGAGGCGTACTGGCCACGAGCGCCGTCCGAACCGCGCCAAGAGCGCCAAGTGAACCACGCGAACCCGTCGCGAGTTGACTCACGTGTTCGCGCGCGGGAAGGTCGGCCAGACGCCCGAACCCGGGCGCCGCGACATACACCATGCCGCGTTTGCCAAGCGTGACGCACAGGCAGGAACAACCAGCCGCCATTGCCGTCGCGGCCAGCGCTAACGGGTCCGGCGCCATCGTCGACAATTCGTCCTCGTTCACCTGCACGATGTCAAAGCAACCACACCAAGCGGCAACGTCGGGTAGCGGCTGCGCCACACGCAGGCCATCCGGACGCACAGCATACACGAGCATGTGCAGGTCGCAGTAGATCGGGCCGGTGAAATCCGCGCGGAGCAACTGCGCGGTTTCGAGATCGAGTTCCCATCCGCTGAGAAAATTGATATACAGTGCGTCCACCCGCGCGTCCGCGAGCGCAGACT
>JANMKU010000387.1:0-1043 GCA_031372205.1 Gemmatimonadaceae bacterium
CGACCACGTCACGCTGACGGGCGACAAAGCCTTCAGGCGAGTCCTGCTGGCCACCACCGCCGCCGCCGCGACCGCCGCCTTGTTGCTCCGCCTGTTTGTAGTTCTTTGAAAACGGACGCACCTCGAGGAAGTACACGTCGCTGCTGCCCACATGCCCGCCACCGTCCTTCGCCACGGCGTTGTACGCGACCAAGTCGCCCGGCTCGAGTCCAAGCTCTTCGAGAAACAGCGTGTACGCACCACGCGCATCGCGCGGACGACGTGTGGCACTGTCGGAGATCGCGACGCGCTTTTCTTCGCCACCATTCACGCGATAGCGCAGTTCGAGCGACGTCACGCCAAGGTCATCCGACGCGCGCACGGCGATCGTCACTTCGTCCGTGCTCGAGACTTTCGTATCGCGCCCCGGCTCTTCGATGGACACCGTCGGCGCACGATCGGGAATCGCATCCACGACATACTGCACTGCACCGGCCACCGTGACACCGTCGGGCGTAATCAAGTCAACACGATAGAACCCGCTGCGGCTCACTTTGAATGAGCCTTTCACCGTCGAGCCCGTATCCGGCGTCAGGGCCACGGTGCTGCCATCGTCAAACGTGAGCACGCCACCATTCACCGCGCGCGTCACCGTGGCATGCACCACCACCGTCGTTCCCACCACCGCTGCAACATCGCCACCGTCGGCGATGTGCTCCGTAGGAAGGCCACTGTACGCCGGGAACCGCAAGTCGAGCGCAATGAGCTTCACGGCCGGCAAATCATTCACACCGAGCTTGTACGTCGATGATCGCACGTCCGCCGACTCGACGTAGTACTCGGTGGGTTTGGTGAGGTCGAACATGCGCGCACGGAAACCGCTCGAGTCTGCATCGCGCGACATCGGCAGACGCACCCACTCACTGGCGCTGTCCGCACGAAACACCAACTCTGCGCCGTCGGCGGCAAATCCGACAAGCGCTGCCCGCACTTCCAGCGCACCGCCGCGTGGCACCGTTGCATTACCCGGCGTCACGTTCACCGCGCGAAGAGGTGTCGCAGCC